>JBOFFD010000571.1:0-7170 GCA_051648425.1 Planctomycetia bacterium | reverse complement strand
GTCGACCCCACGGGCGCGACCGCCGTCGGCTACGGCAACAGTGAATTCGGCGTGGTCGTCGCCGGGGCCGTCGTCGATCGCACGACGGGCAACATCGTTGAAAACAATGTCGTTTCCGGCAACGCCCTGGGCGGCGTCGCGTTGGGGACGTCCAGTCTGCGGTCGTCCAACAACACCGCCCGCAACAACGTCGTCGGCCTCGACGCCACCCAGGCGCGCGCCGTCGGCAACCAGCGCGTTGGAATCTCCGTCGACCCCGGCGGCAGCGGCAACGTCGTTAGCGGCAACGTCATCGCCGGCCACGAGCAGCACGGCGTTCTCATCGGCAACGCCGACGGCAGATCCGTCGTCGGCCAGTCCGAAGGCAACGCCATTACCGGCAACCGCATCGGCGTGAACGCCACCGGCGTCAACGTCGCCAATGCCGGCTTCGGCGTCAACATTCTTGCCGGGGCGGAAAACAACCGGATCGCGGGCAACATTTTCGGCGCCAACACCCAAGGATCCCTCCGCATCGACCCCAGCGTCCTTACGACGGTGATCGACCAACCCGGACCGGCCCCCTCGTTCGATCCATCCCGCGCGCCTTCGTCGCGAACAATCGAACGCCTCATCCAACGCTCGAACGGAATCCGTGTCGGCACGCTGCTGGGGCCGAGCAACGGCCGGGTGGTCGGCCGGGGCGTCGCCCTGACCCAACTGCTCAACAACGGTGGCCGGTGGGAGTTCCGCTTGGAAGGCCGCGGCGAATGGCGAGGCGTACGTTCGGGAACCCTACGGACCACCCGAGCGCTGCTGCTGCGCGAAGGGGACGCGGTGCGGTTCATGGGGAACGGCGGCGGGATCAAGATGCGGTACGCCGCCTGGAACCAGGGGGTCGGTCGGCCCGGGGGATTCGGCGACGCTTCGCGGCGGGGCGGCATGACGGCGTTCAGCAGTCGCACCCGCACGCTGGATTTCGGCGAGGTGGGCAGGGATCGGTCGGCGCGAGCGGCGACGGCCGCCGCCGTTGAAACGAGCAACCGTTCGGCGACGGCGATGTCGGCCTTGGCGGTCGACGCCTACCTGGCGTCGTCCGTCCTTGCCGACTGAAGTCGGGACGACGACCGTCCTTCCTCAAACCCGAGCTTACTCCGTCGGAGGCGTTTGCGCGATTTCGACGGGCGGGATCGGGGGCGTCGGCGTTTTCGCGACCGAAGACGCCGTCGTGACCGCGGCCACCGTCTTCACCGGCGTCTTCGCGTAGATCGTCGCTTCGTCCATCGTCACCAGGCCGTCGGCGTTGGTGTCGCAGATGCGCACCTGCTCGTTGAAGAACGCCGATTCGGCGAGCTGTTGGTTGCTGGCGAAGAAGGTGACGAAAGGTACGCCGATATAGGTCTGCCCCAACAGCCGCGAGCGGCCGTCCATGCAGTCGAGGAAGGTGCGGGCGGCGACCGGCGATTCAAATTGAACCGGCAGCCGCGGCTGGTCGGAGCCGACGTACTGCGTGCGCGAGAAGAACGTGATGCATCCGCCTAAGAGTGGACAGGCGGCCGCCAGAACCACGGGACCGACGAATCTTAGACCGATCATGTCGCACCCTCCCCCGTCGCCCCGATACTCAGTCCGCCGGTGAAATGCAAGACTGATTCCGCGCAACGGCGCGGCTACCGAGGAACAGGTTGACAATTGCCGGCTGCTTCGCTTTGAGTCGAGACGGCTGATGTAGGGTGCGGCCGTCGGCCTGGCCCGGAAAGGCCGTTGGGGCGAGACCTTCTTCGATCGCTTGGAAGCGCGACCCATCGGCTTCCCTGGGCGGGCCAGCGGCCACGCCCTAGGTTCGCGTACTGCGTCCCGACGATCCTCGGAATCCGTCGGCGCGACTGTTCCTCAGTATGACCGTCGACCTGTGGCGCACGGACGCCGACGCGCGCCGGCGTTAGGAACGAGGCGGGCGGCGGGCGATGGCTTGGCGGACGACGGCGACGAGCTGGTGGATGCTGAACGGCTTCTGCAGAAAGCCGTCGACGGCGACGTCGGCGGCGCGGTTGGCGAGGTCGGCGGCGCCGTAGCCGCTGATGAGCACGATGGGCAGGCCGGGCCGCAGGCGACGGAGTTCGCTGAGCGTTTCCAACCCGTCGAGTCGAGGCATCATCAGGTCGAGCAGGACGAGGTCGATCGGCCGACGGGCCGCCGCGAAGCGCTTCACCGCGTCTAAGCCGTCGACGGCTTCTTCGACGGCGTAGCCGGCCGCGGTCAGGGCGTCGACGGCCAGCGACCGCACACCCGGCTCGTCGTCGACGACCAGCACCCGGCCCGACGCCCCCCGCTCGACGGTCGTCGTCGACATCAGAGGGGAGCCGGCGTCGACGCCGACGGCCGGCCGCTCGACCGCCGGGAAGAGAAGCTGGAAGGTCGTTCCCACGCCCGGCCGGCTCGACGCCCGAATGACGCCGCGGTGCGCCCGCACGATGCCCAGCGCCGCCGCCAGTCCCAAGCCGCGGCCGGCGAATTTCGTGGTGAAAAACGGGTCGTAGATCTTCGCCAGCGTCTCGGCGGCCATGCCGCAACCGGTGTCGCGCACCTCGATGGAGACGTATCGGCCGGTGGCAAGCTCGTCGGTCGCCTGCTCCGGTTCGACCACGAACGTCGCCGTCGAGGCCTCAATGACGCCGGCCTTTTCCTCCAACGCGTCCGATGCGTTGATGACAAGGTTCATCACCACCTGCTGGATTTGGGCGGCGTCGGCCTCGATCCAGGTCGAACCGCCGTCGCGCGCCACCCGCAGGTCGGCCTTCTTCGACACCACCGTGCGCAGCAGCCGCACCATTTCCTCGACCAACCCCGCCAGGTCGATCGGCCTGACGACGAAGCGGCGCCGCCCGGCGTACGCCAATAGTTGCTGGGTCAGGTCGGCCGCCCGGTGCGCCGCCGTCTGGACCTCGGCGAGCATGGGGCCGGCCGGCGAATCGGGCGGCAGACAGCCGGCGGCCAATTCCGCGTAACCCAAGACCGAGGTCAGCAGGTTGTTGAAGTCGTGCGCCACGCCGCCGGCGAGCACGCCCAGGCTTTCCAGTTTCTGCGTCTGACGGAACTGCGTTTCGAGCCGTTCGCGCTCGGCGGCGGCGGCCTTGCGGGCGGTCACGTCGTGGTCCACGCCGCGGTAGCCGCGGAGCCGGCCGTCGGCGTCGACGATGGGAAATCCGCTCGATTCGACCACCACCTCGCGGCCGTCGGCTCGGAAGACGCGGTTCTCGATCGAGACGATCGGCCGCCGTTCCGCCGCCGCCGCCGCCGCCGTCACGATCGCCCGAAGCCGCTCGCCCTCGTCGGCGGGCCGGCCGTCGAACATCGATTGGCCGACGAGGGCGTCGGGGGGCCGACCTAGAATGTCGTCGCTGCGCGGGCTGACGTAGGTGTAGACGAACTGTTCATTCACTTCCCACACCATGTCGGGCGTAGATTCGACGAGCGAGCGGTAGCGGTCGTTGCTTTCCCGAAGGGCCTCTTCGGTCCGCTTGCGGGAGGTCATGTCGACGTCCATGCAGACGACGTAGTTTTGGTGGTCGGCCACCGGAATGGCGAACAACGACGACAAGCACCAGCCGACGCCGCCGTCGCGGTGTCGCACCAGCAGCTCGAACGGACCGCACGGCCGACCGGTGGCCGCCACCGCCGTCAACTTCTCGTGAAACTCGGGGTACTCCTCGGCCACCATCAGAAACTGGTCGAGCGACTTTCCGTGGGCCTCGGCGGCCGACCACCCGTAAAGTCGTTCCGAGGCGTTGTTCCAGAAGACGACGCGGCCGTCGGGGTCCATCCATTGCACCGCCACGTGCGGCGCGTTCTGCAGGGTCGCCAGCAGCCGTGCCTCGCTGCGGCGCAGCGCCTCTTCGGCGCGCCGTTCACGGGTGATGTCGGTCACGGTTCCGCAGACGCGCAGTAGGCCGACGTCGTCGTAGTCGAGGCGCGACCTGTCCGCAACCACCAAAACCGCGCCGTCGCCGCGATGGTAGCGGTACTCCCCCTCCCAATACGTCTGCCGGCATTCGACCGCCGCGTTGAAGCTCTTCTTCACGGGAACGAGATCGGCCGGCGGAACCCGCGAAAACCACAATTCGACGGTGGGAGCCTGCGACCGCGGAGGTATTCCCAAAAAATCATACTGCCGATCGTTCCAAACGAGCGACCGCTCCCGCGGCTTCCACAGATAGAGGCCGTCGCGCGTCGTTTCGGTGAAGGCGGCCAGCAGTTCGCGGACCTCGTCGTCCTGGCGCCGCGCGGCCGCTTCCGGTGCTTCGAACCGACGATCGACGGCAAGGTCGATTTCAGGGTCGTCCGCCATCATGCATCTCTTGGCGTCGCTAAGAACGTCGATCTGTCACATCGACTCAACGAGATTTGTAATGAAACAGTGTATGCGATTCCCCGTAGTCGGATTCCAACCATTCCGCCTTATTTCACTTGAGGCGTCAAGTTTCAAAGAGTCGTTCAATGATCGTCGATGGGCGGCTGCGCATCCACTAAGACACTTCAGCGGCGCGGCGGGCGTTGGCCCAACAGCAAGGCGGCCAGGGTCGTCCAACTTTGACGGCAGGAACCCAGGCCCATGCCGTTCTCGCCGTTGAAGAATTCGTGGAACTGGTGCAGCGATCCGTAGCGCTCTTCCGGCAGGACGAGGCGATCGCCGTCGCAAGGGCGGCGTCCGGTCGCCGGGTCGCGCAGGAAGAGGGAACAGAGACGGGCGGCGAGGCCGTCGGCCGCGCCCTTCAGCGTGGTCGCCTCGTCGGAATAGCGGGGGAACTCGACTTCCAGGGCGTCGCCGTAGTAGGCGTCGTACGTCCGCAGGGCTTCAATCATCAGGTAGTTGATCGGGAACCAAAGCGGCCCGCGCCAGTTCGAGTTTCCGCCGAACATCGGGCTGGCCGACTCCGCCGCTTCGTACCCCACCACGTGGTCGCGGCCGTTGGCGTGCAAGACGTACGGTTCGGCGCGATGCTGCCGCGACAGGCTGCGCAGGCCGTGCGGCGACAGGAACTGCGATTCGTCGAAGAGGCGGGGCAGAATCCGTTCGAGCTGACGCCGACCGACGAGGGAAAGCATCCGCCGGCCGTCGACCCCCGGCTCCTTCAGCGACGGAATGTGCGCCACCATGTTCGGCCGATATTTGATGAACCATTCGACCCGCCGGCGGAAGCGCGGCAGCGTCTCGAAGAGCGAGGCGTCGATGGTGGCCGACGCTAAGAGCGGCACGACGCCGACGTAAGAACGGATTTTGACGGCCAGGCTTTCACCATCGGCGGCATGGATTTTGTCGTAGTAGAAACCGTCGGTTTCGTTCCACAAGCCGCGGTCGCTGCAATCGCTGTTGATGGCGTCGGCGATGGCGACGAAGTGCTCGAAGAATTTGGTGGCGACGTCTTCGTACGCCGGCTTGGTGCGGGCCAGTTCCAGCGCGATCGTCAACATGTTCAGACAGAACATGGCCATCCACGCCGTGCCGTCGGCCTGTTCGATTCGGCCTCCAAGCGGCAGCGGCGAACTGCGGTCGAACACCCCGATGTTGTCCATCCCCAGGAAGCCGCCCTGGAAGATGTTCTTTCCGCTTTCGTCCTTCCGGTTCACCCACCAGGTGAAGTTCAGCATCAGCTTCAGAAAGACCCGCTCTAAGAACAGCGAGTCGGCCTCGCCGGTGGCGTCGCGGGTGATCTCGTAGACCCGCCACGCCGCCCAGGCGTGCACCGGCGGATTGACGTCGCTGAAGTTCCATTCATACGCGGGGATCTGACCGTTCGGGTGCATGTACCATTCGCGCAGAAACAAGATGATCTGCCGCTTGGCCCATTCCGGGTCGACCGTCGCCAACGGCAGCGTGTGAAACGCCAAGTCCCAGGCGCAGAAGTACGGGTACTCCCATTTGTCGGGCATGGAGACGACGTCGAGACAGTAAAGGTGCTGCCAGTCGCCGTTGCGGCCGCCGGCGCGGTTCTTCGGCGCGGGGTTGGCGGTGGCGTCGCCTTCCAGCCATTTGTCGACGGCCAAGTGGTAGAACTGCTTGTTCCAGAGCAGGGTGGCGTAGGCTTGGCGCTCCAACAGGCGTTCTTCGGGCGTCAAGCCGCCAATGCCCACGGCGGCGTAGAAATCGTCGGCGTCGCGGCGGCGTTCCTCAAGACGCTCGGTGAAGTCGGCGAACGGCGCCGTCATTTCCTGTGATGTGAATCGCACGTCGACGACCAGTCTGCCGCCGGCCGGAATGATCGCTTTGTACCGGCCCGCCGCCTTCGACCCGCGCATCGCCGGGTTCACGCGGTCGGTCTTGCCGCGGACGACGTACTCGTGGAAGCCGTCCTTCACGAACGGGTCGTGGTTGGGCGAGCCATACAGACGCTGCGTGTTGGTTTCGTTTTCGGTGAACATCATCTCGGGAGCGAGCGCGCCGCTCACCGCCGCGCCGGCCGCGTCGTACACCGCGCCAGGGGCCAAGTACCACCAGCGGTCGCCCAGGTGGCGGTGTTTGGTCGTCGCTCCACCGAAGTCGCCGCCAAGCTTGAGGCCCTTCAACTGGTCGGGCGTCCGTTTGCGTTCCCAAGACCAGGTGTTGCGATACCAGACGTGAGGCAGGACGTGCAGCGGGGCGGCCTGCGGACCGGCGTTGACCGCTTCGATGCGGCACAAGACGTCGTCGGGGCCGACTTTCGCGTAGGTCACGGAAACGTCGAAATAGCGGCCGGCCGCCAGGTCGTCGCGCAGCAGGTCGACCAATTCCACTTCGCCGTCGCCGGCGCCCGCCGCCCGGTTGGCGTCGACCAGTCGCGCGTAGGGGAACTCCGCCTGCGGATAGCGGTACAGCATTCGGCAGAACGAGTGCGTCGGCGTGCTGTCGAGGTGGTAGTACTGCTCTTTGACGTCTTCGCCGTGGTTCCCTTCGCCGTTGGCCAAGCCGAAAAGCCGTTCCTTCAGAATCGGGTCGCGTTCGTTCCACAGGGCGACCGCCAGACACAGGTTCTGAAAGCGGTTGCAGAAGCCGGCCAAGCCGTCTTCGTTCCAGCGGTAGGTGCGGCTGCGGGCGTGGTCATGAGGGAAGTAGCCCCAGGCGTTGCCGTCGCCGCTGTAGTCTTCCCGCACCGTCCCCCAGGCGCGGTCGCTGAGGTACGGCCCCCAGTTCTTCCAATCGGAATCCCGTTCCTC
>JBOFFD010000570.1:0-3354 GCA_051648425.1 Planctomycetia bacterium | reverse complement strand
GTTCCGCATCACCGACCCGATCGAACGGCTGGCGACGATGGTTCGGCGGGTGGCCGCCGGCGACCTCGACGGCGACGCGCCGGTCGTCCGCACCCGCGACGAAATCGGCGAGTTCGCCGGCGCCTTGAACCAGATGGTGTGCGACCTCCGCCAACACATCGCGGCTCTCACCCGCGAAACCGCCCGCCGGGAGGCGGTCGAGGGCGAACTGCGCGCCGCCCGCGGCATCCAGTCGTCGTTGCTGCCGCAGAAGTTCCCGCCGTTCCCCGACCGCCGCGACTTCGAGCTGCACGCCGTCAGCCGGCCCGCCCGCGAGGTCGGCGGCGACCTGTTCGACTTCTACTTCGTCCGCCCCAACGTCCTGGCGGTGCTCATCGCCGACGTCTCGGGGAAGGGCGTGCCGGCGGCCTTGATGATGGCCGTCACCCGCACCTTGGTGCGCACCCTTGGTCGGCCCGACGGCAAGACCGAAGGCAAGTTCGACGGACCGGGGGTCGTGCTGTCGCGGGTGAACGACGCTCTGGCCGAAAGCAACCCGCTGTCGATGTTCACGACCGCGTTCCTGGCCCACTACGAGGTCGACACCGGCCGGCTGCGCTACGCCTCGGCCGGCCACAACCCGCCGTGCATCGTGTCGCGGCAGGCCGCCGTCCATCCGCTGCCGGCGCCGCGCTCGCTGGTGCTGGGCGTCTGCGCCGGCGCCCCGTTCGTCGAGCAGGAAACGACCCTCGCCCCCGGCGAGACCCTGGTGCTGTACACCGACGGCGTCACCGAAGCCCCCGCCCCCGACGGCCGGCTCTTCGGCCTAACCGGCCTGACCACGTTCCTTTCCGAAAACGCCGACGCGACGGCCGACGACCTCTGCCGCCGCCTGGCCGCCGCCCTCGACGCCCACCAAGCCTCGCGCCAGCGCGACGACGTCACCCTCATGGTCCTCCGCCGCACCGTCGACGACTAGCGCGCGACGACGCACCGGCTGCCAAGGCGATCAGCGGCGTCGGCCGAGCGAGTTGCGAATCGAGGAAAGGCTACAAGCCGGCGCCGTCCGGCGCGGCGTCCGCCGAACCCTCCGGGCCGCTTTCATCGTCGCCTGGAACGGCGAGTATCCGGATGATCCGTCGAGCCAAAAGCTCTTTGATCTCACGGTGCCGCGGGACGGGCTAAGACACCCCCGTCGCCGGGTTCCGATACCAGTCGTGCTTGCCGCCGTGGCGGACCATTTCACATCCAAACCGCTCGATCGCCCGGACCAGATCGACCTGCTTCACGACACGACCAACTCTCCGACCTTGCGGGCTCCGGGGACGCGCCCCCCGGCCAGGTCGAGGTACAGATCCTTGAGGTGGTCGAGAAGGTCGTCCAGCGTTTCACCCTGAGTCCAGTGGTCGGGGTAGTTCTGGAGGTAGCCGAACCAGGCGTCCCCCCTCTTGACAGTGGACGTACTTGACCGTCTGCATGCCGTACCCTCCGTTGGAGTCACACCGACGATTGTACCCCGCGGCTCCACCCCGGGGACACGTCGAGGCGGTACGTCGACCGGGCCTGACGATCAAAGAGCATCGCTTGACGACGCGTCGTCTGGTTCGGCCTACTTGCGGGGACGTGTGGTGGACGGCGTCGTCCAGCCGCTCTCGGACGTCGCCGTGCGCCTCCTCGAAGACGTCAGGCGTTTCAACACCTCGGTGGGCGCCTCGTCCACCCGGAAGCCCGCCGCTCCGGGCGGGTCCACTACAGCGCTGGTTCAGAGTGCCTATGGGGGAGTTGGATCGTGAGCAGGACGGACGAGTCCACGACCCCTTTGAGGGCGTGCAGCTCGCCCCCGGCCAGGTGCAGCATATATCCAGGCCCCAGCGGCAGCCATTGGCCGTGGGCGCTGAACTCGACCCCGCCCTCCAGGCACTGCACCGTGATCGGGCCGGCGACTTTGTGCGGCGGGATCAGCTTGCCCGCCGGGACGACGAGCCGGATGACCTCCAGCTCGTCCGTCTTGACAAGGGTGCGGGTGGCGGCCCCCGCGAGCTGATCCCCCAGTGGGCGGATGTCGATGACCTCGCCGGACGCCGCGTGCGGGATTGCCAAGATGTAACTCCTGAAAGGGAAAGTCCGACGCGCCTGACGGACCGGCCGGTCGGGTTCTGCCGCGCCTCCCCGCAATCCGGACGACTCGGTTCTTAAATCGAACGCGCGGGGGAATTGCCGAGCTAGGGTTTGTGGTCCGTGACGAACCCGATACCGAGGCCCCCGTCCCAACGACGCCGAGAACCACAATGGCCAGCGTAATGTATCCTGCTTCGGAGCTTCCGATCATAGTAGAATTGTGCTGAACCTTTCCAAGCCACTGGGCAGCGAAAAGCACAGCGGCGGCGAGAATCAGGATGGCGCCGGCAACCATTTTCATTCCGGTATCCTTCTCAAGGCAGCGTGCATGAGTCGAACGTTAAAGCTCAGCGATGCGCGGATTTCCGCGCGTCCGCTGCAGCGATTTGTTGGGTGATTTCGAGACTTCGGCCAATCTTTATAGCGCTGCTTTCCAACGGTCCGTTCGTTTGAGTCAGATGCTAAGGATTACGCGCTGTAAGTCAGGCAAACCAAGCCCGACGTCAGCGGCTTGGCCCCAAGAAGCTTCAGCGCGTGCCGCTCCTTCACGTCTTTGAACAGCGCCTTTCCTCCGCCCAAGACGACGGGGTGCATGACGAGCCGGAGTTCATCGATCAAACCCAGGTTCATCAAACTGGAAACCAGCGTGGCGCCGCCGACCGCATACATGTCCTTGCCCGGCTGCTGCTTCATGGTTCGGATTTCCTCGACGTCTCGAACGATCCGCGCGATCTTCCAGTCGACCTTGTCCAACGACTTCGACAGGACGAGATGCGGCGTCTTGTCGGCCCAGTGCGCGTACGCGACTTCGCCCTTTGACGCGACCTTGCCGCTGAAGGGCAAGATGCCTTCGGGGTTGGCCAAGATCGCACGCCAGTATTGCTCATAGCCCGGGTACATCCCGCGGCCCAGAATGCACATGTCGATCTGCGGGAACAGATCATCGAAGGGATCATCCCAGGTGTCAATCCAATCCAATTCACCGTTGGGTCCCTCGATGAAGCCGTCCACCGATACCTGCAGAGCAGCGATGATCTTTCTCATGCCGGTTCTCCTTTCAAGTGTGTCTGAAGGACCAGGCTGCCGGTCGATTGTGACTGTTTTGTCTCTGGCCCTACCCCACGGCCAGCGCGCATAAATAGGCTGTCTGGGGTGACTTGCGCGACGCCGCTCCAGGCAGTATACTGGCCGGCGGACGGATCGTCTTCGGGACCGGCCGACCTGGCGGTCGGTCGGCCGCGGTGGCCGCGCCGCGGA
>JBOFFD010000569.1:0-2050 GCA_051648425.1 Planctomycetia bacterium | reverse complement strand
CGTCTTCGCCGAGGCCGTGCTGGCCACGCTGCCGATCCCCCGACACCGCGGCTTGGTGGTCGCCGGCTTCTCCAGCCTCGACGCCGCCGCCTCGGTCGGCCTGGAATGCCTCGAATTCCAACCGACCGCCTGCGAACTGATCGACCGCCGACTGATGCGCGTCGTCCGCGAATCCAGTCCCGCCTTCCAAAACTGGGCCCCGCAAGCCGCCGAGGCGCTGCTGCTGGTCGAGCAGGAAGGCGCGACCGCCGCCAACACCCGCGACCGCCTGCGGCTGCTGGCCGAGCGGTTGGGCCGATCGCGCGCCGCCGTCGGCGCCCCGGCGATCGTCACCAGTGAGGCCGACATCGCCTTGGCGTGGGAGTCGCGCCACCGCGCCACCGCCCGCTTGGCGCTGACATCCAAACGCGGCCAGCCGATTCCGCTCATCGAAAACACCGCCGTTCCGCCGGCTCGGCTGCCGTCGTTCTTAAAGCGCTTGCAGACGATCTTACAGCGCCACGGACTGACGGCGTCTTACACCGCGCACATCGGCGTGGGGGTCGTTCACGCCCGCCCCATCATGGAACTGCAACGTCCCGAACAACTTTCACAGCTCGAACCGCTGATGCAGGAAGTGCTCGCCGCGGTGTTGGAGCACGGCGGCACCAACAACGGCGAACACGGCGTCGGCCTGTTGCGGTCGCACCTGCTGCCCCGGCAGTATCCGCGGCTGTACCGCGCCTTCCGCCAGATCAAGGAAATCTTCGACCCGAACCACATTCTGAACCCCGGTCGGCTGGTCGGCGCCCCGGGCGTCTTCCCGGCCCGTCATCTACGGACGTCGCACACCGCCGCCGACCTCGCCGCCCCCCCAACCGGCCGCGCGCCGACCGTACGCGCGCCGACCGGGGGTGACGCACCACCTTCATCCAACGGCGCCGTCCGGGCTTCGTCGTTGCTCTTGGAGCGCGAGCTGCCGGTGCTTGAACAGGCGTCGCGCTGCAACGGCTGCGGCAGTTGTCAGTCGGTTCGGCCGGCCGCCCGCATGTGTCCGTCGTTCCGCGCCTTCGGCAATGAAACCTCCAGCCCGCGGGCGCAGGTGAATCTGCTGCGGCAGGTTTTGGCGGGTCAGCTTGATCCGCGGTTGCTTTCCAGCAACGATCTTAGAGAAGTGGCCGACCGCTGCATCAACTGTAAGATGTGTAAGACGGAATGCCCGTCGGGCGTCGACGTGGCGACGTTGATGTTGGAAGTGAAGGCGGCGAACGTCGCCGAGCAGGGGATGGCGCGGGGCGACGCCTTCTTCGCGCGGCTGGAACTGTGGGCCGGCTGGGCCAGCGCCAACGCCTGGTTCGTCAACAGTCTGCTGGGCAACCCCGGCGTCCGCTGGGCGATGGAGAAATGGGTCGGCATCGCCCGTGAACGACGACTGCCGCGCTTCCACCACCGGACGTTTCTGCAACGGGCGGCGTCGCTCGGTTGGTCGCGCCGGCCGGAACTGCGCGGCGACGGTCGCCTTGATCCCAAGGCCAAGCCGCGCGTTGCCTACTTCGTCGATTCGTTCACCAACCACAACGACCCCGCGCTGGGTGAAACCGTCGTCCGCGTCTTGCGGCATTTGGGTTGTTCGGTCTACGTGCCGCCCGGTCAGTTCCCCAGCGGAATGGCCGCCCTGGCCTACGGCGACGTCGAAACCGCCCGCCGACTGCTCGCCGCCAACGTCAAACTGCTCGTCGATTTGGTGCGCGACGGCTTCACCGTCGTCTGCACCGAACCGACTTCGGCGCTGATGTTCCGCGCCGACGGCCGACTCCTGTCGGACGACGCCGAACTGGCCCTGGTGGCCGACCACACCTTCGAGTTCAGCGAGTTCCTGTCGCTGGAATTCGCGGCCGGCCGGCTGGAACCGCGGCCGCCGTCGGCCGCCCTGCCCGTCACCGTCGGCTACCATGAACCGTGCCATCAGCGGGCGCTGAATCCGAAGGCGGCTTTGGAACCGCTTTTGGAACAAGCCCCCGGCCTGAGAGTGACCCGTTTCGATCTGGGATGCAGCGGCATGGCGGGGACG
>JBOFFD010000568.1:0-4599 GCA_051648425.1 Planctomycetia bacterium | reverse complement strand
CACCTGGTCGATGACGTCGTACGGCTGGAACTGCGGCTGCTTCAGGATTTCGACCATGCGGTAGCCGCGGTCGAGCTGCGACTGCGTGGCCTTGTCCAGCTCGGTGCCGAGCTGAGCGAACGCTTCCAGTTCGCGGAAGGCCGCCAGGTCCAGGCGGAGGCTGCCGGCGATCTTCTTCATGGCGCCGATCTGGGCGTTGCCGCCGACGCGCGACACCGAGATGCCGACGTCGATGGCGGGCCGCACGCCCGAGAAGAAGAGGTCGGGGACGAGGTAAATCTGACCGTCGGTGATGGAGATGACGTTGGTCGGGATGTAGGCCGACACTTCGCCTTCCAGGGTTTCGACGATCGGGAGGGCGGTCATGGAGCCGCCGCCCTTTTCCTTCGACAGCTTGGCCGCTCGTTCGAGCAGGCGCGAGTGGCAGTAGAAGATGTCGCCGGGGTAGGCTTCGCGGCCGGGCGGACGGCGCATGAGCAGCGAAAGCTGGCGGTAGGCGGCGGCCTGTTTCGAAAGGTCGTCGTAGACGACCAGCGTGTGGCCGCCCTTGTCGTACATGAAGTATTCGGCCATGGCGCAGCCGGCGTACGGGGCGAGGTACTGCATTGGGGCGGGGTCGGACGAGCCGGCCGTCACCACGATGGTGTAGTCCATCGCGCCGTGCTTTTCGAGCATGCCGATCGTCTGGGCGACGCTCGATTCCTTCTGGCCGATGGCGACGTAGACGCAGATGACGCCGGAACCCTTCTGGTTGATGATGGCGTCGATGGCGATGGCGGTCTTACCGGTCTTGCGGTCGCCGATGATGAGCTCGCGCTGGCCGCGGCCGATCGGCGTCATGGCGTCGATCGCCTTGATGCCGGTCTGCAGCGGCTGCTTGACGGGCTGGCGTTCGGCGACGCCGGGCGCGGGCGATTCCATGGCGCGGCGGCGGCTGGTGTTGATCGGTCCCTTGCCGTCGAGCGGCTGACCGATCGGGTTGACGACCCGGCCGACCAGTTCGTCGCCGACCGGCACTTCGAGGAGTTGGCCGAGCGTGCGGACGCTCATGCCTTCCTTGATGCCGAAGTAGTTGCCGAGGATAATGGCGCCGACGGAGTTCTCTTCGAGGTTGAAGCAGAGGCCGCGGGTCTTGTGCTCGTCGTCGAACTCGAGCATTTCGCCGGCCATGGCGTTGGACAGGCCGTAGACGCGGGCGATGCCGTCGCCGACCTCCATCACCGTGCCGACCTCGGCGACGTTGAGCTGGCTCTTGTAGTTGGCGATTTCCGCCTGGACGATCGACGCGATCTCGTCGGCCTTAAACTTCATTGCTGCTTCTCGCCAGAATGTTGTCGCGCAGTTGGTTCAGGCCGGCGAGCAGCGATTGGTCGTAGACCGTATCGCCGACGCGAAGCCACAGGCCGCCTAAAAGACCGGGGTCGACCCCGGTCTTGAGGACAGGCTCGATCTTGAATCGTTCCCGAAGCATGTTCAACAGGGCCGTCTTCTGGTCGTCGGCCATCGGCGCCGCCGTCCGCGCCACGACCGCGACGCGGCCTTGGCTTTCGTCCCAGCGCTCTTGCAGCCGGCGGGCCACCGAGCGTAACACGCCGAGCCGTCCGCGCCGGTTCAACGTGTGCAGGAAGCCGTGCACGGCGTCGCTGAACCGATTGGCGAAGACGCGGTCGATCATCTCCGCCCGACGGCTTTGCGTGATCGACCCCAGGCTGAAGAAAACTTCCAGTTCCGGGTGCGGATCGAGGAATTCGCGGACGAGGACGCCAATCTCTTCCACGACGCCTTGAGTGTTCCCGAGGTTTTCGGCGAGACCCCAAAGAGCCATGGCGTAGACATCGGCGACGCGGGCTTCGCCCATTTCCTCGAACGAGCCGCCGTCCATCACGGAGGGAATCGATTCGACGGGCGTCGATGGGGAGCCGCCGGTCGGCGTCGAGAAACCGCTGCTCATGACGCGCTCCTGGCTTGGGCGGCGACTTCGGCCAGCGCCGAGTCGACGAGGCGACGGTGGTCGTCGGCCGTGAGTTGGTTCTCGAGTACGTTGCGGGCGACGCCGTACGAAAGTTTCGAGGCGGCCGACCAAAGCTCGGCGTTCACGGCGGATTGCTGAAGCCGACGGTCGCGGTCGACCCGTTGCCGCAGGCGGGCGATCTCGGCTTCGGTGCGAGACGCGACCTCTTCCTTCAAGGCGATCGCGTCGCGCTCGGCCTCCAACACCAGTTGACGGCCCGCTTCGCGGGCTTTCGCCCGTTCGCGTTCATGACGTTCGAGTTGCTGCCGCGTTTCCTCGCGGACGATCTCGGCTTGGCGGAGACGGTGGTCGATCTTGGCTTCCCGCTGGGCGGCGGCCTGAAGGATCGGTCCCAGCACCGTGTTGGCGAGGACCAGCACCACCAGGCCGAAGGCGAGGATCGACCAGAAGCCGGTTTCGGAAAGAAGGCCGGTGAACCCGCCGGCGGCGAACACTGCGATCACGACCGCTCCTCCGCGACGACCGCGGCGAGGCCGTCGGTCGAGAACGAACGGCCGGCCAAGCGCGAAGCGATGGCGACCGACAGGTTCGGGGCGGACTGGCGGATCTGCGCCAGCGCCTCCAGTTTCGCCGCTTCAAGGTCGGCCAACGCCTGCTTTTGGGCGGCGGCCGCTTCGTCGCGGGCCTTCGCCAGCCGGGCGTCGGATTCCTTCGTCGCTTCGCTGCGGGCGGCGTCGAGGATCCGGCGAGTTTCTTCGTGAGCCTTGGCCAGTTCCTCGTCGGTCTGCGACAACAGTCGGCCGGCTTCGGCGCGGGCTTCCTCAGCCGCCGCGACGGCGGCGGCAATACGTTGGTCACGCTCATCCAGCGACGCCAGCATCGGCTGCCACGCCAGCTTCGTCAAACCGTAGTGCAGCAGAAGAAAGAGGCCGAGCGTCCAGATGAACAGAACCGGGTCGATCGCGAGGAACGACGTGCCAGGCCCCATTGCATCCGGAGGGGGATTGCCGCGGATAGTGTGGGCGTGGTGTCCGTCGTCGCCGTGCTCTTCACCATGGCCTTCGGCTTCGCTATGAGCGTGGACGGCCGCCGGAGCGACCGCTTTCCGCTTGGCGAGCACGCCTGGCATAATAGCAAGCACGCCGACGACGATGAGCGCCAGCGCGACGATCCAAGTCGTACTGTCGTTGGACTGCGGTTTCACCGCCGATCTCCCTGCTAGCGGCCGACGAACGCGGAGCGCGACGCCCCAAGGGATCGCCGCTCGCGCGACGATCGCGACCGACCGGTTTTGGACTTTCCGGGACGCGGACGGGAACCGCCCGCAGCCCGGTGGAGTTCCGAGTCCGCGGTTACTTGATGATGCAAACGATCAAGGCGAAGAAGGTGGCCCCTTCGATGAGGGCGGCGCTGACGATCATGGCGCCCTGAATGGTGCCGGCCATTTCCGGTTGGCGGGCCATGCTCTCGACGGCCTTCGAGCCGATGAGGCCGATGCCGAGGCCGGCGCCGATGATGGCCAGGCCGGCGCCGATGCCCGCGCCGACCCCGGTGAAGGAGACGGCGGGGACCGCCGCTCCGGGAGCCTGGGCCATGGCGTCCGTTCCCGCCAACAAAGTCACCGCCGCCACGCCGATCCAAAGGGCCGTCCGCTTCATGGTTCTCCAGTTCCTTCCCCGTTCGGGGGGATTCGAGCCTTCCGCGCCGCCCCGATCGGCGGCTCACCCACGGAAGCCTTTCGCCATTCCCATCGCGAGTCCGCCGCGGCCCCACGCCGACGACGAACGACCGCCCGGTTCCGTTCGATTCGAGTCTCGACCGCGAGACGCATTGCGCCGCTCGGCCGTCATTCGGTTCCGTCGCGTTCCGTCGCGTTCCGTCTCGAACCGCGTTCCGCATCCGCCCGCCGTCGTCAGTGGCTGGGGTGGACCGCCGCCCCGATGAACAGGGCCGCCAGGAACGTGAAGACGTACGCCTGAAGAAACGCGACGAACAATTCCAACAGGCTCAAACAAACCACCGCGAACAGGCTCGCCGGCGCCACCGCGTAAAACAGTGAGCCTTTGGCGATCACGATGAACGAGAGGAAGACGAAGAGCACCGTGTGCCCCGCCAACATATTCACGAAGAGTCGGAAAGCCAGGATCGACGGTCGAATGACCGCCGACACCAGCTCCAGCAGAAGCATCAAGGGATAAAGATAGAACGGCACTTCGGGGACGAACGCCTTGGCGTAGTCCTTGAAGCCGTTTTCCTTGATGCCGCTGACGTGAATCGCGACGAAGACGACGGCGGCCAGGGCGGCGGTCGTCCCCATCGCGGCCGTGGCCGACCCCAATTCCGGGATCGCGCCGATCAGATTGTTCACCAGCACGAAGAAGAAGAGCGATAGCAGCAGCGGCACGAAGCGGTGGGCGTCGTGGGCGCCGATGGACGGCACGGCCACTTCGTCACGGATGTAGACGACGATCGCTTCGATCGAGTTGGCGATGGCGCCGCAGGGTCGACCGGCGGCGCGGACGTTCCGGACCAACCACGTGAACAGGCCCAGGCAGATCAACGCCGCCGCCAGTTCCAGCGTCATGAACTTGGTGAGACCGAAGAGGCCGTCCATGACATCCAGCGTC
>JBOFFD010000567.1:0-2871 GCA_051648425.1 Planctomycetia bacterium | reverse complement strand
CGAAACGACGCCGCCCGACGCCTGGTTCGGGGCGTGCGCGATCCGTCTGCGCCGCGGCGACGTGGTGCAGGAAGCGGTCGACGCGGTGGTGAACGCCGCCAACTCCAACTTGTGGGCGGGCAGCGGGGTCTGCGGCGCGATCCATCGCGCCGCCGGCCCCGAGATCGCAGAGGAGTGCGCCGTGTGGGTCGCCGGCCACGGCGAATGCAAGGTGGGCGGCGCCATGCTCACCACCGGCGGCTGGCTGCCGGCGGCGCACGTCATCCACGCCGTCGGCCCCATCTACGACGACTACCCGCCCGCCCAGGCCGACGAACTGCTCGCCGCCGCCTACCGGTCCATTCTGCACCTCGCCGGCGAACAACGGTTCCGGTCCCTCGCCATCCCTTCCCTCAGCACCGGCGCCTACGGCTTCCCCATCAACCGGGCGGCCCCCATCGCGCTCGAAACCGTCCGCGCCCGTCTAACCGAAGCCGGCTCGGAAGGCGCGTTGGTCGACGTCCGGTTCGTCCTCTTTTCCGACGAAGACTACGCCGTGTACGAACGAGCGTTGGCCGGCCTTCCCAACCCGCCGCCGTCCCAACCATAGAGTCGCCGCCTCGCGGGCGGGGGACGACACGACCTCCGGCTTGTTGTAAACTACCGTCAAGGTTCGCGGCGGCTCCGTGGGACGGACTTCAGTCCGTCCGTGTAAGAGATAACAGTAAGATTTCCATCTGAATCCACGGACGAAGGCGGCGAAGAATGCGGTTGGACGGCGGGCGGGAAAGCGAAAACGTCAGCGACCAGCGCGGCGGCCAGCGGACTGGCGGGCCGATGATGATCGGCGGCGGCCTCGGGACGCTGGTCCTGATGGCGATCGTGTTCTTCCTGGGCGGCGACCCGATCAAGGTTTTGCAGTTCATGAACCAGGTGGCGCCGCCGCGGGCCGCCCAAGCGCCCGTCGGCCGAGCGCCGGCCGGCCAGGACCCGAACGACCGGCCGCCGGCGAACGACCAGGCGTCGCGGTTCGTCCGTCAAGTGCTCGCCAGCACCGAAGACGTCTGGCGCGAACAGTTCGCCCAAATGAAACGGCAGTACCGCGACCCCACGCTCGTCCTCTTCACCAACGCCACGCAGTCGGCCTGCGGTTTCGCCGACTCCGCCGTCGGCCCGTTCTACTGCCCGGCCGATCAACGGGTCTACATCGACCTGGGCTTCTTCCGCGAACTCGACGAAAAGTATCAGGCGCCGGGCGACTTCGCGCAGGCGTACGTCATCGCCCACGAAATCGGCCACCACGTCCAACGGCTGCTCGGCGTCACCGCGAAGGTCGACGCCGCCCGCGTCACGATGAGTAAGAAGGACTTCAACGCCCTGTCGGTAAGACTCGAGTTGCAGGCCGACTTCTTCGCCGGCGTTTGGGCGCACCATGCGAATAAGAAACGCAGGATCTTAGAACCGGGCGACCTGGAGGAAGGACTGCGGGCCGCCAGCGCCATCGGCGACGATCGACTGCAAAAGCAGTCGCGCGGCTACGTCGTTCCCGATTCCTTCACCCACGGCACGTCGGAACAGCGAGTCCGCTGGTTTCGCAAAGGGTTCGAGACCGGCGACGTGCATCAGGCCGACACTTTCAAGGCGAAGGAACTTTAAGACGCCGTCCGCCCGCCGTCCAAATAGCCGCAACGACGAACGGCGCCGCCTGCAACGCCAATCCTAAGACCGCCAGCAACAGTGCGCCGTCGGCGACGTCGAAGCGCGATCGGCCGTTCAGCGTCTGCGCCAACGCGAACAACGTCAGCGCCACGCAGCCGACGCCCGCCGTTTCCACCGCCCACCGTCTGCGTGTTTCGGGGACGCCCGCCGCCCGCATCAACCAGGCGGCCGCCGCCAGCCACTGGATGCCGTGCAACGCGACGCCGTGCGCTGTTTTCACCACCCCCGCCGCGCCGTACACCTCCGGCGACAGACCCCGCGCCGCCTGCTCTACGCCGTACGCCGTCGCCGTCGCCCCCAACACGCACCCCGCCGTGAGCAGCGCCATTCCCATTCTCGCGGCAACCAGCGCGTCCGCCGGCGCCGGCCGCCCGGGGGAGTAGGCGTGCAACCGCCACGTCCAAGCGGCGACGACCGCCCATACTCCGACGATCAGCCAGCCCATCGTGTGTGAGACGACCGCGTCGATCGGGGTGGTTTCATTGAAATGCGAGGCGACGCCGCGGTGCGTCTGCATGGTGATAAGACCGACCTCCACCGTCAGCGCGACGGCGAGCAACCGGGCTTCCCAGACCCGAAGCGTCGTGGCCGGCAGAAATGAAACCGCCCACGCCAACGACCAACAGGTCACGCCCGACGACACTCCGAAAAGAATCGGCTTGCGAAGCGACAACGGTCCTTCCCACGACCCGCCGACGATGAACCACCAGGCCGCGTGCGCCGCACCGGAAAGGAACAGGCCGGCCCCGACGAGGTTCAACAGCCGTAAGTCCGCCGCATCGTTTCGACTTTCTTCCAACGTCCAACGCTCCCTCGCCCGCATGCTTCGCTAAGATCATAGCGTTGAATTCACGAGAGCGAGGGCGGCATGACGACGCAGGGCGAACTCCACGGCTCCGACGGACCGGGCGTGTTTACGGTGGGGCACTCCAACCACCCCTGGGATCGCTTCGCCGCGATGGCGACCCAGCACGCCCTCGAACTGATCGTCGACGTTCGCTCGCAGCCGCACAGCCGCCGCTTTCCGCATTTCAGCCGTGAATCGCTCGCGGAACGGCTGTCCGCCCTCGAAATCGACTACCTCTTTCTCGGTCGGGAACTGGGCGCCCGCCGCGACGAACCGGAGGTGTACGACGGCCCCGCCGCGAAGTACGCGCGCATCGCCCAAACGCC
>JBOFFD010000566.1:0-2168 GCA_051648425.1 Planctomycetia bacterium | reverse complement strand
TGGCCACGCACCGTGCCGACGACCTCGGCGACGACCTTCGCGCCTTCGAGAAGCGGCTGGCCGACCTTCGGACCGTCGGCGAGGCCGCCGATCATGAGCACCTGGTCGAACTCAATGGTCGAGCCGGGCGGGAACGACGTCAAATCAACCTGCAGCTTCTGACCTTCCGTCAGATAGAGCTGCGATCCGCTGGCAGCGACGACCGCGTACATAGACAAGTACTCACGCATCGAAAACGGAACGAAAATCCAAGACGGGCTGTTCTACAGCGAGGGGCGGGCCGCGTCCACTGGAGCCGACCGAGATTTTTGGAGACGGATTGAAGGCGGGGGCGCCGCCGGTGGCGCGCAAGGACAAGGAGACGGTTCAAACCGTCGACGCCCCCCACTCTTGTGGTGCGAGCGTCTCGCTTGCACGAACCGTCGAGCCGACGGTCCTCCGACGGACGGAGCCGGCCGGACGCCGACACCACAACGGTCTAAACCGACCGTCGGGCGGTCAGCGTTTTTTGGTCGCCCTTTTCGTTTCGGGGCGCGGGGGGTCGGCTTTCGGCGCGCTTTCGGGCGACTCTCCGGTGGCGATCGACGTCAGGAACGCTTCCAACGCTTCGCGCTGCTCGTCGGCCGTCATTTCCAGGGCGTGCCGGGCGTTCGCCAGCGTTTCCAGTTCGGCTTCCTGGTCGGTCAGCTTTTTGACATACTGGGCGAACAGGTCGGAGTTCTCGGGCACCTTCCCCATGTTGTTGCGGATGCGGTCCTGGCTCGTCGAAATCTCGGCGATCCGCGTCTCGCCCTTCTTCAGCTTGGCCTGGGTGGCCGTCAGGGCGCCCCGCAGTTCGATCAGTTTCTTCAGCAGCCCCCGCACCTCGTCGGTCGCCACGGTCGATTGCAGGTAGAAGCCGACCAATTCGTCGGGGGTGGAGCGCAGTTGGATCGCCTGGGTCAGTTCCCGTTCCTCGACGACCGGCGTCCGCACCGTTTCGCCGGCCTTGGCCGTCGTTTCGATCCGATACCGGTCGCGCGAGCGCGTCGGTTCGGGCTTCGGCGCCGTCAGCTTCCAATCGGGTTGGAACGGATGTTCAATGATGACGAGCCGGTCGACTTCCGCCTTGTTGCGCACGGTGTACGTCGTCGTGTTGCGCAGGAACTTAACGATGTATAAGACGCCGCGGGCGTGGGTGACGCGCACGGTTTCCTCCGGCGAGGACTTGGCGACCGGCTGCACTTCGACGTTGAGATCCATCGCGTAACTGATAAGGCGATCGCCGCCGGGGGGCAGGTCTTGGATCTGCGCGTCGCCGGCGTAGACGCCGTCGTCGAAGACGGTGATCGGCCCCTGCATCAGGTGCAGCTTGGTGGTGTTCTTAAGACGCAGGCCGTTGAGCGGATGTTTTTCAGACGCGGTCGCGCCGTTGTAGATGGAGACTTTTTCCGCTTCGACGCCCTGGTTGACGATCGGCAGCAGGGCCGACCGCTGTCGGGGGAGCGTCACCGGATCGGCGATCTCGTACTGGAACAGCTCGCCGACGGGCGCCGACTGCGCCGCCGAGCGCACGCTGGCGGCGGGGTCGAACGCCTCGACCTCGGCCGGCCGCATGGCCGGCATCGGCGGGCCCGGCAACGGCGTGGCCGCCATCGGAGCGCCCGGCATGCCGCCGTCGAAACCGCCGCCGGCGGAGGCGGCGGTCATCGCCCGCCGCTTCGCGAACAGCTTCTCGTCCGCCGGCGCGGGCCCCCGCTCCATCAATCTGTCGTCGTACACCTGCGGCCGCAGCGAGGCGTACAGTTCAAGCTGCACTTCGGGCCGTTTCACATACAGCGGCTCGTAAAGGTCCATCTCAAATGAAATCGGCCGGCCCGACACCAGGTTCAGTTTGACGCCGGTCCAGTCTTCGTCGGTCGTGTTTTCGACGATCGCCCACCCCTGTAGGAACGGCGCCTTCTCCTTCGCCAACACCAGTCGGTAGCTGGTCTTCCAAACCGGGCTTTCGGCGACGTAGCCGACCCGCACCTGGCGTTTGCCTTCCCCCTTGAAGGCGAGGTTGACCGACTTCTTTTGGTTGTCGCGGGTGGTGGCCAGCACCGCGAGCGCCTTTTGCAGTTCCTTTTGCAGTTCGGGGCGCGTGAACCTTACGCGCCGCGTCTGCGCCAAGGGGACGCTGATGAGGC
>JBOFFD010000565.1:0-2942 GCA_051648425.1 Planctomycetia bacterium | reverse complement strand
CATTCACGGATAGGATGTCGCACGACCACCCTGGCCATGAAACTTCGACGGCCCCGGCGATCGATCGCCGCTCGTTTCCTTCCAAGGAACGGGCCGATGCGACCGCCCAGAGGGCGCCGACCGCCGACGGGAATCGCGAGTACGCCAATGCGTTACGATCTTGTGGCCTGGGATTTCGACGGAACGGTTGCCGACACGCTGCCGACCGGCCTGCGCATCTACAACGAGCTGGCCGGCAAGCACGGCTTCGTCCCCGTGGTCGACGCCCAAGCCGCCCGCGGCCTCAGCACCCGCGAGTTCCTCAAAAAACACCGCATCTCCATGACCAAGCTGCCCCGCGCGACCCGCGAGTTCCTCGCCATCCAACGCGGCGAGATGGAGAAAATACCCCTGTTCGACGGCCTTGCCGCCGTGCTGAAGGAATTGCAGTCGCAAGGCTGCCGGTTGGCCATCGTTTCGTCGAACGACAAAAACAACATCGTCGCCTGTTTGAAAGCCAACGGCGCCGACGGCTTGTTTGATACGGTCGTCGGCTGCTCGCGGTTGTTCGGCAAGTCGAGCGCCATCAAGAAGCTGGCCCGCGCCGCGAAGATCGGCGTCGACCGAATGCTGTACGTCGGCGACGAAGTGCGCGACTGCGAAGCCGCCCTGAAAGCGGGGGTGGACGTCGCCGCCGTCACCTGGGGCATGCACACCGAAGAACTGCTGTTGCGCTATAATCCTACCTTCATCGTCCATCGGCCCGACGAATTGCTCGACGTGGTACAATAACGTCGACGGCGGGCCGGCCGTCTGTTTTTCCAACCGTTCGCCTCCCAAGAATCACCGTCGAGCAGCCAGAGGCCGCACCATGCCGGACGTATCGCCGCAGGCCGCCCACCGCATCGTCACCTGCGCGAACCACGGTCCGTCCGCCGAAGTCCGTCGCCTGGGCGCGTCTGCCGCGCTGCCGCCGGCGTCGGTCGGATCGGAAGACGTTGGGCCGAACTTGTCGCTCGACGTGCCGTTCCACGTGCCCGCGGTGCATCGCCTGCGCTTCACCCGCGACGTATTGGGCGACGACCGCGACGTCCTGCTGGACCTGTTGGAAACCTCCGGCGACCAGCCGGCCAAGGTGCAGTTCTGGGTCGACGAATCGTTGGCCGCCGCCCGCCCCGATCTGGAAGACCGCCTGCAAGCGTTGGCCGCCGCGCGTCCCGGACGCTTGGTGCAGGCCGGCCGCGTGCAACAGGCGCCCGGCGGTGAAGCGGTGAAGAACGACGTCCACCTTTTGGAACGGATGCTGCGCGTCTTCGAGACGGCCGACCTCGACCGCCGCAGCTACGTCGTCGTCGTCGGCGGCGGCGCGGTGCTCGACGCCGTCGGCTTCGCGGCCGCCATCGCGCACCGGGGGTTGCGGTTGGTCCGCCTGCCCACCACCACTCTGGCGCAGGGCGATTCCGGCGTCGGCGTCAAGAATGCCGTCAACCTTTTCGGCAAGAAAAACTGGATCGGCTCGTTCGCCACCCCCTGGGCGGTTGTCAACGACGCCTCCCTTTTGACGACGCTGCCCGACCGCGATTTCATCTGTGGCTTCGCCGAAGCGGTGAAGGTGTCGCTGCTGAAAAACCCGCGGCTGTTCGAGACGCTGTGCCGACAGGCAGTGCGAATCCGCCGGCGGGAATGGTCGGCCGTCTGGCCCGTCCTGCAAGCCTCGGCCCGGCTGCACCTCGACCACATCACCCGCGGCGGCGACCCGTTCGAGGCCGAGGAAGCCCGGCCGCTCGACTACGGTCATTGGTCGGCCCACAAGATGGAAACCCTCAGCGGCTTCCGCCTTCGCCACGGCGAGGCGGTCGCCATCGGCGTCGCGGTCGACACCGTCTATTCCGGCCTGGTCCACGGCCTGCCCGCCGCCGACGTCTCCGCAACACTGCACTGCCTCGCCGACCTCGGCTTCACCCTGGACGACCCGACGCTGCACGACCCGGCGGTCTTCGCCGGTCTAGAGGAGTTCCGCCAACATTTGGGCGGACGGCTGACGCTCACCATGCTGCAAGGAGTGGGCCGACCGATCGACGTCCACGCGGTCGACCCCGACGCCCTGCGCGAAGCGTTCGCGGCCGTCGCCGCCTTCGCTTGTACAACGACGGTAGGGTGACACGGCGGCGTCTCGCCGGTGATGGGCAATCTGGAAAGGGTCGACGGTCAGGCATGGCGGAAACCACCACGGCATGGCTCGTCGATCGCATTCGCGCCGGCGATACGTCGGCGTGGGAAGACCTGATCGAGCTTTACGAAGGTCGGCTCGCCGGCTTCATCCGCGCCCGACTCCGCGACCCCCACCTCGTCGAAGACGTCGTCCAGGAAACGCTGCTCGGGTTCCTGCGCAGCATCCCGCATTTCGACGCGACGCGCGATCTGGAAACCTACCTCTTCACCATCGCCGCCCACAAAATCCGCGACCACCTGCGGAAAAGCGGCCGTCGGCCCCTAGGACTACTGGAAGACGTCGAGCGCGGCGAATCGCCGATCGAACCACCGGCGTCGATCCGTGGGCCGTCGAGCCTGATGGCCAGCGCCGAACGGATGCACGGCGAGGAAGAACGGTTGGCGTCGGCGCTGCGGCTGTTGGTCGACGAATGGCGGTCGGCGGGCGACTACCGCCGGCTGAAGTGCATCGAACTGCTTTTCGTCGCCGGCTGGGCCAACCGCGACGCCGCCCGCTTCGTCGGCCTGACCGAACAGCAGGTGGCCAACTACAAATTCCAAGTGGTGGAACGCCTCGCCCGCCGCACCAAGGCGACGGAATAAGACCGACCGCTGTTTCTAAGAGATGATGGCGAATTGAACAAATCCGCCAAGCGGCCGTCTTTGTTAGCCGCCGCTTTCCTCAGCGGCGCGTCTTGTCCTCTTGGCGGTCGGCGTGCGAAAAGCAACGGACGCGCCGCTGAGGAAAGCGG
>JBOFFD010000564.1:0-7597 GCA_051648425.1 Planctomycetia bacterium | reverse complement strand
CCGGCCTGGACAACCAGTTCGACCAGTCGTTGGACCAGATGACCGACAACAATTTCAACGAATGGCGGCTGGCCATCCGCTACCGTCGGCAGATCGGCGAACGGGCGGCCCACGCCGCCACCCGCAACGCCCGGCTGGTTCTTTCCCGGCAGCAGGCCACGCTGCGGAACCTGGAACACACCGTGCTGCACGACCTGCACGAAGTGTATCAGAACCTCGTCGCCAACCTGGAACTGATTCAGATCCAGGCCGACCGTCGGCAGGCCGCCGCCCAACAGTTGGAAGCCCGGCGTCAGTTCTACCAGCAGGGCCGCGAAACGATCGACCTGTTGCTGCAAGCCCAGACGGCCTTCGCCGACGCTTTGCGCGACGAAGGGCAGGCGATCGCCCAGTACAACCAAGCGTTGGCCCAGTGGGAGTTCACCAAGGGGACGATCCTGGCGTCGAGCAACGTGACGCTGTCGGAGTTCGACGTCGTGAAGTCGGCGCCCGACCAAGCCGAACGCCGTCGCCGTCGTTGGGAATGCGGTTTGCCGCTGCCGTTGCATGAAGGCACGGCGCCGCAGGAACCGGGCTGCCCGCCGCCGGCGCAGACGACCCCGCTGTACTTCCCGCCGCCGACGCCGCCCGAACCGCCCAAGGAACGGACGCCCATCCCCGGCGGCGTGCTGCCCGAATCGGCCAATCGGGTCGCCCCAACGCTGGCGCCGCCGAGAAATACGCCGCCCCGTCCGTAACGGTCGGCGTCGAAAATCCGAACTCCGCAAGACCGCCCGTCGAACCCTCGACGGGCGGTCTTTTTCGTCCAACCCCGTCGGTTCGATTCTTCCGCCGCGCTCTTCCGATCCATCTCAACCGCGTCGATCCGACCGCTGGAATCGACCCCGCTCCCTCATATCACGAGCGAAGATTCGCTTGGCGGACGACGCACCTCGGGAGGGTAGGGATGGCCGGCTTCACTCAGGCGGGGCGACGGCTCCGCATCGACACGCCCCTCGGCGTCGACGCCCTGCTGTTGACGCGACTGCAAGCAACCGAAGGTTTGTCCACCCTCTTCAAAGCCGACGTCGAACTCCTCGCCGCCAACGATACCGACGTCGACTACGCGAAGCTGATCGGCAAGCCGGCGACCGTCGCCGTCGATCGGCCGGGGGCGCCCACCCGCTATATCGCCGGCATCGTCTCCTCGGTGGTGCAGCGGGACCGCGACGACGTCTTCACGCACTACGCCGCCGAGATCGTCCCGGACGTCTACAAGCTGACGCTGAAGACTCAGTCGCGCGTGTTCCAGGAAATCTCGGCGGTCGACGTCGTGAAAGCGGTGTTGGCGGGCTACGCCGTCGACTACCGCATCGTCGGCCAGTACCCCGCCCACAACCATTGCGTGCAGTACCGTGAAAGCGACTGGGCGTTCGCCTGCCGAATCATGGAAGAAGAAGGACTGTACTTCTACTTCGAGCACGCGGCCGACGGCGGCAAGCTGGTCGTCACCGACGCCGTGCAGGAATACGCCGCCGTCGACTGGCAGCCGCAGGTCCGTTTCGACCCGCGGCTGGAAGGCTCGCCCGACCCGGTGCAGGTCTACGAATGGCACAAAAAGCAGGTGTTGCGGCCGAACCGTTGCACGCTGCGCGACTACAGCCTGGAAATGCCGGCCGACCGATTGGAAGCGCAGGCGACCATCGTGAAGTCGGTGGCCGTGGGGACGGCGAGCCACGTTTTGGAGATCGACGGCGACGACGCGCTGGAGGTCTACGACTACCCCGGCGGCTATTCGCACCGCTTCGACGCCGTCAGCCCCACCGGCGCCGATCAGTCGAGCGCCTTCTCCGAGGTCTTCTCGCAGAACCTGAAGTTCGCCCGGCGCCTCATGGAACGCGAAGCGGTGCAGGCGTTCGACGTCGGCGGCGTTTCCAGCAATCCGCATTTCCTGCCCAGCCGCAAGTTCACCCTGTCGGGCCACTTCAACGCCGACGGCGACTACCTCGTCGTCCGCGTCGAGCACGAGGCGTCGGTTTCCGGCTACCGCGCCGGTGAGTCGCCCGAAGAAGCATACGTGAACCGGTTCGTCTGCCTGCCGGCGTCGCTGCCGTACCGCCCCCCGGCGTCGACGCCGACCCCGAGCATCGACGGCGTGCAGACCGCTACCGTCGTCGGCCCCGCCGACACGCCGATCTTCACCGACAAGCACGGCCGGGTGAAGGTCCAGTTCCATTGGGACCGCCTTAACCAGTTCGACCCGAAGAGCAGTTGCTGGGTGCGGGTGGGGCACGGCTTCGCCGGCCAGGGCTGGGGGATGGTGGCGCTGCCGCGCGTCGGCCAAGAGGTGGTGGTCGCGTTTCTGGAGGGCGACCCGGACGCGCCGCTGATCGTCGGCAGCGTCTACAACGCGACGCAGGTGCCGCCCTTCAGTCTGCCGGCCGGCCAGAACCGCACGGGGCTGAAAAGCCGGTCGAAGAACGGCGGGGCGTCGAACTTCAGCGGCCTGACCATCGACGACACCGACGGCGGCGAACACCTGCACCTGCACGCCGAGCGCTTCCGCACCGACACCATCGAGGGGACGCACCAACACAACGTCTCCAGCGAACACCACATGCACATCGGCTCGGCCCGCGTGATGCAGGTCGGCGGCCTGCCGGGCATCACCAACCCCGGCCCCTCAGGCGACGACGCCCCGCCCTCCGGCGGTGGAACGGAAAGCGGTTCAAACAACGGGTCGAGCAATGGGACGGGCGGTGCGTCGAACGAAACGTCGCCGAACGCGGAAACTGAAACGGGCGGCTCCGAAGGCGGATCTGAAGGTGGTTCCGAAGGCGGATCCGAGGGCGGAGAAGAAGGCGGTTCAGAGGGAGAAGAGTCGGAAAGCAACGGCGACAAGGCCTACGAAGCCTACCAGGAGATGCTGGAGGAACAGGAAGCGAAGTCGCTGGGGACGTGGGAGTTGGGCGACTTCGCCGGCGACTGGGCCAAGAACGTCAACATGACGTTCGGCGTGACGGCGGAAGGGATCGTCGGCTTCAACACCGAATACATCCTGGGCGGCAACATCGAAACGGTGTTCAGTCCGTGGGCCTTCTTAGGCGCGATTCCCGGCCTGCCGGGTGCCGTCGCGGCCGGCGCCACCGGCGCGCTGGCCGACTTCAACTTCGTACTCGGCAATTACACCGAACTGGTCTACGGGGCCGAGGTCGGCATCGTCCGCGGGCAGAAGTACGAACTGCACACCGGCCTCTTCCATGGGTGGACGTCGGCGGCGATCGGCGTATGCGCCGCGTTGTACACCGCCTGTTACACCGCGCAGTTGATCGTACCGGGGTTGATGTCGAACAAGTCGAAATCGCTGGCGGCCGACTTCGGCCTGTTCGGCGTCTGCGAAATCATCCTCATGGTGATTAACACGATCGAAACGGTCTCGGGATTCACCCACGCCGCCGCTGAAAAACTAAAGCAGGCCGACCATTTGGCGGCCGCCGTCATCAGCTTGACGCCATCGACCAATAAAGACATTCTGAAAGCGGCGAAAACCAGTTTGGAGTCGGCGGTCGGCTACGCCGCCACGATGGCGTCGCAGGCCAAGTCGGCCGCCGCCGAGGCGTCGAAGTTGGCATCGGCCGCCTTGAAGGACGTCGGCGACAACGGCTACACCGTCAACTGCGGCAACATGTGCGTCAATGCCTCCGGCGTCGGTTGGATGGACCTCCTGGGCGGTGCCGATCCGACGGCGTCGTTCGAGGTCGTCGCCGCCTCGTCCATCGGCGACGGTTTGATCTCGCTGAGCGCCGGCAGCAGCTTCGTCGCGAAGTCCGGCCTCGGCTCGGTTCAGATCAATTCCCCCATCGATATATCGACGGTGACCGTCGACTGCGGCGCAACCGGCAGCATCTTCCTGCAAAGCGGTCTTCTTAAAACTCCCAGCCTTCTTTCGATGGAACCGACCGGCATCAAGATCCAGTCGCTCGAAAAGATCACGTTGCAGGCCGGGCTGTTCACCTTGGTGCTCGACGCAGTCGAAGGTTTTAAAGTCACGGTCGGCGTCAATACGCTGCAACTGACCCCCACGCAGTTCCAAAGCAACGTCAACATCGGCAACTTCTTAGTGCTCAACGCGGAAGGGTTCCGCGGCACCTGCCTCGACAACAGCGTATCGGCGACGGAGCAAGGGGTGTCGATCCTGGGGACCACCGTCTCCGCAACCGCCGAGGCGTCGATGTCGCTTACTTCGCCGGCGTCGGTTTCCGTCAAGACGGCGTCGATGTCGGTGATGCCGTGACCCCGGCGAACACGATCCAAGGAGCCGATTCATGGGTGTGACGAACGCGCCGTCGCGGCCGTTGGCCGTCGAATTCAGCAAGCGGGTCAAGCTGAGCGAGCCGGCCCGCAGAAGCCTGTCGCCCGTCATGACGCCCGGGCTTTTCCTCGGCGAACTGCTGCACGGAGGCCATGTGCAAGACGCCATTCTGTTCATGGCGGCGTCGATGCCGCCGCGCGAACGGCTCTGGTGGGGGGCGCTGTGCGTCTGGCACGCGCTGAAGAAACGCGACGAAGCGAACGCCGGTCACGACGCCTACGCCGCGCTGAAGGTGGTCGTGGCGTGGATCGAAAAGCCGTCCGAAGAAACCGCGACGGCCGTCCGCGAGGTTTTTCGCCGGACGGAACCGAGTCACCCCGTCTACTCGCTGCTGCAAGCCGCGACGGCGACCGGTCCCGCGAAGGAGTCCGAGGGAACGATCGTCGACCTCAATCCGACGATCGCCGCCCAGGCGGCCGGCGGGGCGGTCTTGTGGGCCGCCGCCCGCTGCCGCCCCGTCTTGTGGACGCGCGAACAGTTCATCACCATCGGCCTGGAAGTCGCCGGTGGAACCAACACCTGGGTTCCCGACCGCTGACCGCCCACTGTCACTTGCCGTTCGGGCCGTCCGTCGCCAAGTCGACGCAGACGATTTCCTTGTCGTTGCGGGCGTACACGCTCTTGTTGGCGAACGCCGGGTGCGCCCAAACCACCTTCCGCCGCTGCGCCTTGTTCGTCGGTTCGATGAGGAAGGCCCGACTGATCTCCTCGTATCCTTCCGGCGACAGCCGCGCGGTGACGAGTTCGCCCTGTTCATTGGCGAGGAACCAGCAGTCGGCGCGTCGCACGAGGAAGGCGTTCCACCAACGGCCTTCACCGGTCGCCTTGAAGGTTTCCCACACCCGTTCGCCGGTGTCAGCGTTCAGACAGCGGAGCTGCCCCTGGCTGCACACGCCATAGATGTGGCCGTCGTCGAAAAACGGAGTGGCCATGATCGCGTGCAGGCCGTCGGTCTTGATTTCGCTGGTCCCCTTGCCCTTCCAAGCCAGCGCGGCGGCCGGTTTGTCCGGGTCGAGATTCATCATCAGCGGGCCGTCGTAGAACGCGGTGACGAACAGCCGGCCGGCCTTCGCGTCGTGGATCGGCGTCGGAATCGACAGCCCGTACCTCAGCGGAAACGCTTGGCTCCAGTAGGTCGAACCGTCGACCGGATTCAGGCCGTACAACCCAACCGGGTTCCACACGACCAGCTGCTTGACGCCGCCCGCTTCGAAAAGCATCGGCGGCGCGTAGCCGAAGTCGTCGGCGTCGAGCGCCTTCCACACTTCCGAGCCGTCAACGCGGTTGAAGGCGACCACGCACGACCCCTTCCCGCCGACCAGGCAAATCACATGGTCGTCGACGACGAGGGGCGCCGAACTCCAACCCCAGGCGTTCGGCGTCGCGCCGTAATCCTTCACGAAATTCCGCCGCCACACTTCCTTGCCGGTGGCCGCGTCAAGGCAGAAGAAGTCGCCCATCGCGCCGAGGTAGTAGACTTTCCCGCCGGCCACCGTCGGTGTGGCGCGCGGGCCGGCCGGGTAGCTGATGGTGTATTTGCACGGATACTCAAGCTTCCACAGTTCTTTGCCGGTGACGGCGTCGAGGCACAGCAGCCGTTCCGTCCCACCGACGGCGTCGCGGGCGAACGGGTCGGCCGGGTTTGCCTCACCCTTGTTCAACTGGCGGTCGGAGACGTACACCTTGCCGTCGGCGACCGCCGGGCCGGCGTACCCCGCCCCGATCGGCGTCCGCCATTTCACCGTCAACTTCGCCGGCAGCTTTTCGACCACCCCCTCTTCGCGCCAAACCCCGTCCCGCTTCGGACCGTGCCATTGCGGCCAGTCGTCGCCCACGGCCAGTCCGCCGAGACAGCAGCCGACGAGGACGCCAAAAACGGCGCCAAGTCGATTCCAAGTCGGGTTGAGGAATCGCGGCATGAAGAAACTCCTTGCTCGGTTCATGAAAACGACGGCGTCGCGCCCGAATCGTTGACAGGTCTATAGTCGTTTCGCAAGCAATCGTCACCTCGCGGACTTTGTCACCGTTCGTCGGCCGCCTTTCGACGCTCGTCGCGAAGGTGACTCCAGTGGTCGAGCCGTCGGCGAAGTTCGCGCTCGAAGCCGTTGTCGGTCGGCTCGTAGAACCGCGGTCGTTGCATGCCGTCCGGGAAATAGTCGGCCCCGGAGAAGCCGTCTTTCGCGTCGGGGTCGTACTGGTAGCCGGCCCCGTAGCCGATCTCCTTCATCAGCCGGGTCGGCGCGTTGAGGATGTTCGCCGGCGGCATCAACGACCCGGTGCCGCCCGCGCTGCGATTCGCGGCCTTGTAGGCGCGATAGACAGCCACTGATTTCGGGGCCGTCGCCAGGTAAACCACCGCCTGCGCGATCGCCAACTCGCCCTCCGGCGACCCCAACCGTTCGTAGGCGTCCCACGCCGCCAACGCCAGCACAAGTGCGTCGGGGTCGGCCGTGCCGACGTCCTCGCTGGCGAAACGAACGAGCCGCCTCGCGATAAAGAGCGGGTCTTCACCGCCGGCCAACATGCGGGCCAGCCAGTACAGGGCGGCGTCCACGTCCGAACCACGCAGTGACTTGTGCAACGCGGAAATGAGGTTGTAATGACCCTCCTGGGCCTTGTCGTACAGCGGCGCCCGCTTCTGAATCAACGCGGCGAGACCGGCGGGGTCCAGCGGCGGACATGACGCCGGCAGCGCCGCCAATTCCTCGACCATGTTGAGCAGGTAGCGCCCGTCGCCGTCGGCCATCGCAAGCATCGCTTGGCGGGCCTGGTCGTCCAGCGGCAACGGACGGCCGGCTTCACGCTCGGCGCGGTCGACCAAGGTTTCCAGCGCCGCGGCGTCGAGCCGTTTCAGAACGAACACCCGACACCGCGACAGCAGCGCGCCGTTCAACTCGAAGCTGGGGTTCTCCGTCGTCGCGCCGATCAAAACGACCGTGCCGTTTTCGACGTACGGTAGGAAGCCGTCCTGTTGGGCGCGGTTGAAGCGATGGATTTCGTCGATGAAAAGCAGCGTTCCATGCCCGGCCTCCCGTCGCCGTTTGGCCGTCTCGAAAATCTTTCGCAGGTCGGCGACGCCGGAAAAAACAGCGGAAAGCGGCTCGAACGCCAAGTCGGTCGTCTCGGCGAGCAGCCGTGCGATGGTGGTCTTCCCGCAACCGGGCGGCCCCCACAGGATCATCGACGCGAGACGGCGGTCGGCGACCATCCGCCCGATCGGCGCTTCCGGGGCCAGCAGGTGGTCCT
>JBOFFD010000563.1:0-2536 GCA_051648425.1 Planctomycetia bacterium | reverse complement strand
TCGTCTTTGAATCGCCGTGGCCGTTGGTCGTTTTGTTATGCGTAGCGGCGGCCGTCACCGCGGCGATTTTCGCCGGCACGCAGCGCGACCGTTGGCTTTGGGCGACGGCTCTGCTGCTGGCGTCGACCGGATTCGCCTTCCTGCTCGATGGCTTGGTGGAAACCTCGGTCGAAGCCGTGGACGCCCGGCTCGACCGAATGGCGGCCGCCGCTCTGCGCGGCGACGCCGCCACCGTCATCGCCGCGATCTCGCCCCGTTACGACTTCGAGGGGGTCACTTTTTCCCAACTCTCGACCGCCGTCGACGAAGAATTCCGCCGATTGCAGTTCAGCTCGGTTTCGTTGAACGGCCGCACTTACACCCGCAACGCCGACGGCGAAGTATTCTCGTCGTTCGTGGCGGTCGTCGGGGGCGGCGCCAACGGCGTGCGCGTCGACCGCTACCCGCTGCGGTTGCGATTGATCTGGCGCCACGAGGCGGGCGACTGGAAGATTCGCGCCATCGAGCGTTTTCAACCGGTCGCGAACACCGGCGAACGAATGCCGCTCTTTCACCATTGACCGCCCCGGCGACCCTGTATCATGCCGGGACGTCGAAGTCGTCGGCATTAGGGAGTGAAGTCGTGAGCGTCGAGGCAGGGCAGGGGATGGGCGACGTCGGGGACCGGTTTTCGCCGGCGGAATTGGCGGCGTTCCAACGAGACGGCTTTTTCATCGTACGGGGCTTGGCGGACGAACGAACCATCGACGCGATGCGCCGCGCGACCGACCGCGCGGTGGAGGAAGCGGCCCCGCCGATCGAGTACGAATCGGAAGTCGGCTACCCCGGGGCGCCCACGTCGGCCAGCGCGGCGGGCGGTCGAACGATCCGCCGGCTGAAATGTGCGGTCGCGCGCGGGCCGGTGTTTCTCGACTTCGCCACGTCGCCCCAGGTCGTCGAGCGCATGCGGCAACTGTTGGGGCCGGCGCTGGTGCTGCCGCTCGCACACCACAACTGCATCATGCTGAAAGACCCCAACTTCAGCAGCGACACCGGTTGGCACCAAGACTTCCGCTACTGGCGTTTTTCACGTCCCGAACTGGTCAACGTCCAACTAATCCTCGACCCCGCGACGCCGGTGACGGGCGCCTTGCACTTCCTGCCGGGAACTCATTCGGTGCAAATTCGTCGCGAGCAGCTCGACGACGCCTCGTTTCTGAAAGTGGACGACCCCGAAGCCGCGGAGTGGCTGAAGGGGGTCGTACAGCCGCGGCTTGATCCTGGCGACGCCGTCTTTTTCCACTGTTTGACCTTCCACGCCGCCACCCGCAACCGCTCAAACAACTACACTCGTTCGCTCATACTGTCGTACAGGCCAGCCGACAACCCGCCGCTTCCTGGCACAAGATCGGCGGCGATGCCGGAACTTTGGTTGCCGACTCCCGACGCACCCGTAAACAGCCGCTGACAGTATCGGAAAACCCAACGCATTCTTCCGGGAATCGACCGCGCGACGCAGTGGACCGCCAAACACCGCGACGCACGGTCGTCTCGTTTGCATTGATGGAATTTCGGAACGCCGAGGCAGGAGCGAAGAACGTGAAGAAAAGCAAAGGCGCCGTTGGAACGACAACCGACGGCCGGAAGCCGATCGAGTCCGGCAACTTGAGTCGGTTCTGGTCGAACGGGCTTTCGACAGCCGCGGCATTGACGGCGGTGGTCGGCGTTCCGTCCGCGGCGTGCGCAAGCGAAGCCGACCTCGTTCTGCCGGACTTCGCCTCGCAGAGGTTCCTTTGGAACATCGTCGACGGTCGAACAGTGCTGCTGCTCGGCTTGTTGGTCTGTGTCGCCGGCATCCTTTTCGGCGTCGCCGTCTTCTTCAAACTGAAGAATCTGCCCGTCCACCACTCGATGCTCGAAATTTCCGAACTGATCTACGAGACCTGTAAGACCTACATGTTCACCCAGGGCGTCTTCTTGTTCTATCTTTGGCTCATCATCGGCGGAATCATGACCGGGTACTTCGCGCTGCTGCGCGGCTACCCCGCCTACAAGGTCGGCATGATTCTGGCCTTCAGCGTCGTCGGCATCTTAGGCAGTTACGGCGTGGCGTGGTTCGGCATCCGCGTCAACACCTTCGCCAACTCACGCTCGGCCCACGCCAGCTTGGCCGGCAAGCCGTTCCCGACCTACGCGATCCCGCTCATGGCCGGCATGAGCATCGGCACGCTGCTCATCAGCGTCGAACTGCTGCTGATGCTTTGCGTGCTGCTCTTCATCCCCGGCGACTTGGCCGGTCCTTGCTTCATCGGCTTCGCCATCGGCGAGTCGCTCGGCGCCGCCGCGCTGCGCATCGCGGGCGGCATCTTCACCAAAATCGCCGACATCGGCTCCGACCTCATGAAAATCGTCTTTAACATCAAGGAAGACGACGCCCGCAACCCCGGCGTCATCGCCGACTGCACCGGCGACAACGCCGGCGACTCCGTCGGCCCCACCGCCGACGGTTTCGAGACCTACGGCGTCACCGGCGTCGCCCTCATCATGTTCATCCTCC
>JBOFFD010000562.1:0-4075 GCA_051648425.1 Planctomycetia bacterium | reverse complement strand
CGACCGTTGGCTCATCCCGGTTGGAACGAGCTGCTGCTGCTACACGAAGCGACGGAGCGAGCTGCCGAGGGAGACGCGGCGTCGAGTGAGACGACCGCCGCGTGGGTGCGGCGGACGGCGGGCGACTTGGGTGTGGAACGGATCGATCCGCCGCCATTGGTCGACGGGGCCGCTTTGATCGCGCTCGGCTTGAAGCCGGGGCCGATGTTCAAGCGGGTGTTGGACGCGGTGCGCGACGCCCAACTGGACGACCAAGTGACCGACGCCGTCGCCGCCCGCGACCTCGCCCGCCGTTTGGCGGCGTCGGACGAGGTCGCCGGCTGAGGAACGTCGGTGCGGGACGCCGCGGATGAAGGGCGTTTACCGAGGCGCGGCCGCCGGTCTGGCCGAGGCCGGCTTGGCGGAGGTCGGCCGGGACGACGCCGGGTTCGGTCGGCCTAACGAGCCGCCTCCGAAGGCCGGCGCCGAAGTCCGCGGTGCGGTCGAGCCGTTGGCGGCCGGTGGTTGGAGGCTCCGCAGGTAGGCTTCGATCGCCTCGCGGCTGGGCGGCGCGGCGGGCGACGGCTCGGCGGCGCGAATGGGGGCCGCCTCCGCTCGGAAGTCGCCCTTCGGTCCGTCGGTCAGGCTCAGCGTTCGGGCGGCGGCCGTCTGCTCGAACCCTTTCAGGTCGGTCCAGAACGTCCCCTGCCCGGCGTACATCAGGTTCAGCTTCATGTCGTCGGGCAAGTTGCTGGCGAACACCCACTGGTTGTACGCCTCGGGCGTGCCGAAGGCGTCGACCGCCAGCTTGAACCGCTGGCTTTCGGCCTCGCGCATCAATCGGGTGACGTCGGCCTCGGCCGCCCCCAAGAGCAGCACCGATTTCGCCTCGACGGCGGCCGTCTTCGCACCGATCGCCGCGATCTTCGCCTGGGTGTCGGCCGCCAGTTCTTCCACTTCCTTGCGGCCCAGCGCCATCGCTTCCTGGTAGAGTTTTTCCGTCTCGGCGACGACCGTCTTCTCTTCCTTGACGACGCTGGAACGGGCTTCCTCCAAGGCGCCCTGGACCTTGGCCGTCTCGATTTCCATGTCGCGGGTGATCCGAAGTTCCTCGGCGATGTTCGCCTTCTGGATCGGCCCGCGCACCTGCGTCGGGATGTGGATATGCCGAACCAAACCGACCTGCAGCGTCAATTCCTTGGTATCCAGCACCCGCTTGAAATCGTTCGACACCGACGACTGGAACTGTTCGCGGCTTTCGCCGACGAGCAGGTCGACCGCCCCCAATTTCGAGCCGTGGATGCGGCAGATGCTTTCGATTTCGGGAATGATGATGTTGGTTTCGACGACCGAGCGGGCGCCCAACATGCCGACGACTTTGGGGGCCTGTTCGGGCAGAATCCCCCAGATGGCGGTGTAGTCGAGCACGATCGGGAAGCCGTCGCTGGAGGGGAAGTTGATGGCGTTCGACGCTCCGCCGGCGATCATCGGTTCGCCGTTCTCGTCGTACTGCACCTCGTTGTTGGCACGGGCCAGCTTCGCCATGATCGACGTTTCCTGGTAGCCGACCAGAATGACGTCGATCTGCTGTTCGCGCGGATTGACGGCGTACAGCCCCGGCTGCAAGACGTCGCTTTGAATCCCCTCGACCCGGCCGGCGGCTTTGTCGGCCGCGAGGTTCGTCACCACGCCGACGTAGCCCGATGGAATCTCGACCCAGCCGGCCCGCTTGCCTTCCAACGACTTGCTCGGCTCGACGATCGTCACTTTGTAGCCGTAGGTGTTGATGCGGTAGCGGCCGGGCTTCAACACCTTCCGCAGCAGGCCGCGGTACTCGGTGGCTCCGACGTCGCCCTCGACGAGGTATTCGCCTTCCGGCAGCACCTTGCCGAGGTTCGAGACGACGACCCCGACTTGGCCGACCGGAATGACGACGTCGGGGACGGGAACGACGACGTAGTGGAACGGATCGAACTGGAAGTGGCGGCCGGGGCCGACCATTTCGCGCAGGTAGCCGCGTTCGAGCGGCCGGCCGGCGGCGTCGGTTTTGACGAAGTCGGATTCCGCCGTCGGCGGCTGGCCCCAGAGAAGGTTGCCGCGGTACATGACGAGCAGGCTTTCGCCCTTGTCGACGTACCTCCGGCAGACGCCCCACTTCCAAAACAGCTCGTACCCGACGACGTAGAAGGCGACGGCGAAGAGGGCCGCCCCGACGAAGTAGCGGATTTTCACGACTTGGCCCCTTCGGTGACGGCCGGCTTGTCGCCGTTCGGCTCTGGCGTCGGCTTGGCGTCCACTGGTTTCGTTTCGGCGGCTTTCGCCTCCGGCTTGGTTTCAGGTTGTTTCGCTTCCGCCGGCTTGGACTCGGCGGGTTTCTCGGCCGGCTTCGGTTCCTCCGGCTTCGGTTCCTCCGGCTTGGGCGCCGGCGCGACCGACGCCGGAAGTGGCGTCGGGGTGGGAACGGCCGCCATCGGCTTTTCGGTCGGCGCCGGCGGGGGGATTGGAGTCGGTGGCGCGGTCGCCGGCAGGGGCGCTTCCAATGGATTTCCGAGCACCGGGTGGATGGGGACGGTCGCGCCCCGCATCGTTCCGCCGAGCGGCGCGGCCGCCATGCCGGCGGGGTTCGCGCCGGTCACGGCGTCGAACACCTTCATGAGCGGGCTGTCGGAGCTGTTGGCCATGATTTGGCGGAAGCTGGGGGCCATCTTCTGGAACAACACCTGTTGGGCGAACAGGTTGCCGTTGCCGCCGTAGGCCGTCACCGACGCCCGCAGGCCCGACGCCTCGGCTTCGTTGTTCAGCTCGACGATCTTCGCCTGGGCTTCGCCGCGCGAGGTCAACGCCGCTGCTTGGTCGGTGGCCGCCTGCAACAGTTTCTCGGCGACGGCGAACTGCTGCTCGGCCTTCGTCACCGCCACCTGCTGCTCTTGCTTGGCCAGCGTCTTCATTTCGATCACTTCGCGCTCGGCGTCGATGAGCCGTTTCTTCTGCGTGATTCTCATTTTCTCGATGACGAGCTTCGCCTCCGACGCCTGCTGCGCCATTTCCTGCTTGTACTGCGCCTGTTCCTGTTTGGCGATTTCACGGTTGCGAACCGGGTCGGCGATCGGTTCGGGCGGCACGATGCGGGTGATGAGCGCCGAGTCGACGATGATGCCTTTCGGCTCGCACTCCTTCACCATCTTCTCTTGGAACTCGCGTTGGAATTCCTCGCGCGCCGAACCTTCGATGAACTGACGGCCCGTGTAGCGCGAACCGGCCAGCCGGCAGAACGACCGGGCGTTGGGCATGATGATGGCGTGGGCGACTTCCGCGTCGATGGTCGGGCCGTTGGCGTCGTCGTTGTACAGCACGTACACTTCGGCCGCCTTCTCCGGGTTGACGTGGAACTGTATGGTGCCGTCGAGCCGCACCCAGAAGCCGTCGCGCGACGGAAAGCCCATGTCGCCTTCCTCTTGCAGCGCCAGCAGCTTGGTTCGGCAGTCGACCAGATTCACCCGTTTTTCGTACGGGTTGAAGTAGTAGGTGCCGGGGTCGAGCGCCTTCTTCTGGACGCCGCGCTCGCCGTCCTCGACCAAGATGCCGTTGGCGGTCTTCGCGGGTTGGCCGGTGACCAGCGTCAGTACGCCTTTATAACCGGCGGGGACCGTCACCACGTCGTGCTCTTCGACGGTGTAGGCGTAGGGGTTGGAGAACTCGGGATACCGGCCGGGGGTGAGGGCGCCGGGGACGATGCCCTTCTGCGTCGGCAGCGCGGCGAGCAGGTCCTGGTGCGGCAGGTCGTCGCCGAACAGGCGGATGAGCACGCCCAGTTTGCCGTCGCGGACTTCCCGCTGCTCGTGGATTTCCCAGTCCCAGTCGAGGGGGTTGTAAAAGGCGCGGCCTTCCTTGACGACCTCGAGCTGCACTCCCTTGTAGGATGAGTCGACGGCCAACTCCATGTCGTTGGGCAGGTCCTTGCCGACGTTGTGAATCAGGACGGCGATTTTCTGCGACGGCACTTCCATCCGGCAGAGGTTGTAGACGACGAAGCCGCCGACCACGCCGACCACGATCAAGGAAACGAGCAGCGCCGGCGCCGCCGCCAGCCAGACCC
>JBOFFD010000561.1:0-5971 GCA_051648425.1 Planctomycetia bacterium | reverse complement strand
TTCTGAAGTTCCAGCGCTTTCAGACGGCCCGTCGGATCATACGGCTTGGCGGTCAATCCGCCGGCGGTGAGCCGGCCGATGGTGGCAAGGATGTCCATCCCGCGCTGCGGCCGACTGGTGAAACTTTGGTCGAGCCACGCCTTGCCGAGCTGTTCGCGCACCTTGGGCGCCAGTTCCACCGACCGCACCAGGGCGGCTTCCTGTTCGGTCCGCTCGCCGTCCTTCGCTTCTAAGATCGCCTGCGTCACCGCCCACGCGTTTTCGAGCTGGTCGAGTTTGTTTTCCGAATAGTACTGCGACAGGAACTGCTGCGCCAGCAGATTCAACGCTTCCAGGTCGGCGTCTTTGCGCGCTTGCTCGACGTCGGGCAGGAAGCCGGCCATCCGTTCGGGCAGACCGGCGCGCAGCAGCATCTTCGCCGCCTGCCGTTTGGTGAACGCTCCCTTGCCGTCGGGCTTGGCGCATTCGGCGTGCAACCGTTTCACCGCGTCCTCGGCGATGACGGTCGTCGATACGACGGCGTTTAAGAGGCCGCCGAGGGCGCCGATGTTGTCCTTCTCGAGACCCTTGGGGGCGGCGGCGGCCAAACCGATGAAGTCGTCGATCGACAGCACGTTCTTCTCGGCGAACTGGGCCATGTTCGGGTTCGACTGCATCATGGCCATTTCCATGTCCATCGACAGGGCCATCTCGCCGTCGTTCATCGACATTTGCTGCTGTTGGTTCCGTTGGACGGTCGTCATCGACTGCAACATTTTTTTGTAGGCGGTTTTCGCCACGTCTTCGGGCCACTTGGCCAGCGTCGCCTTCACCGCCGGCCAGTCGCCCAGGGTGACGGCCTTCTGCAACTCGACAAGCTCGGCGTCGAACGGATCGGGCGGCTCGTCCGGCTTCGCCTTCTTGGTCGCGGCTCCTTTCTTAGCATCGTCTTTCTTAGCATCGCCTTTCTTAGTCTCGTCATTTTTCGGCGTGCTCCACGTTTTCAAGTACGTGGAGGCCCGGCGGTCGAAAGTCGTCTGCTGCAACTTCTGTTGTCGTTGTTGGTTCTTCTGGGCCTCGGCGGCTTCCTTCGCGGCTTTCTCCTGCACCGCCTTCGCTTCGGCCGCCTTCGCTTCATCAGCTTTGGCGTCGGCAGGCTTCTTCTCCGCCGGTTTCTCCGCTTTCGGGTCGGCCTTTTCAGCGACGGCTGGCTTCGCCTCGGCCTTGGCGGCCTCCGCCGGCGCGGCTGCGGCCGGGGCCGGCGCCGGGGCGGGCGCCGACGGTTTCGTCGCCTGGGCGGCCGCGACGCCCAGCGTCGCCAACAGGAAGCACCACGGTCCATAGCAAACGAGCGGCTTCATCAGGGGCATCCTCACGAATGTAAACCGACCACTGGTGCGATGAACGGAACGGAATTTCGTCCCCGCTAAGACACGGGACGTTTTAGATTCAGTGGCCGCCGGTGTCGCGGCCGCCGCCCAGGCCGGCGCTGCGCACGTCCTGCTTCTGCGGCTGCGACGGCTTCTTACCCTGCTTCTTACCGACGCCCCCCTTGCACGACTTGCAGCCCTGGCACTGACAAGGAAGGTTCATGGCTTGCAACTCGGACAGGTCCATGCGGGCCAGTCGGACGGCGGCCTCCAGGTCTTCGCGGGCCGTCTTAGCGGCGGCCTGGTCTTTCGCGGCGTCGGCCGTTTCCACCAACCGTCGGTACGACTGCCGGGAGGCTTCAATTTCCGGCTCCCACACCGTCTCCGGCTCGCCTTCCAACCGCAGCAGCCACGTCTGATAGAAACGGGCGCCCGCCATCGCGCGACGGACGGACGCGACGAATCCTTCATCTTCCGTCTTGTCGGCGGCGACCTCGTCTTCCAAGTTCTTCAGATCGGCATACGCCTCGGGCAGCCCGGCGTTCATCATTTGAGCCTTGGCCTTCTGAAGACGCAGCCGGCGGCCGTCCTTGACGCGGTCGGTCGGCAGCGCCGCCAACGCCTCGTCGTAACCGGCGACGGCGTCGTCCCAGCGTTCCTCGGCGGCGGCTTGGTCGGCGGCGGTCGCGGCCCGTCCGGCGTCGTCCAGCGCCAGGTGCGTCAAACCGGGTCCGTAATGCCAGGCGCCGGCCGCGGCGGGCACGAGCAGCCACACCGTCAACAACACTCCACGCATGTCTTAGATCTCCTTGGTAGACGCGCCGACGAAGGTCGGCCGCTTGGTCTGAATGCGGTCGTAAGACGCGGCGGGCGCCGGCGTCGCGGTGGTTTGATCGCGGCGGCCCGGCCGCCATCGGGTGCCGAAGGCTCGCAGCGCCGGCCGGAGCAGCATCAGCGTCGCCGCGCCGACGAAGCAGGCCGCCAGCGCGTAGTCGCGCTTGTTCAGTTGCTCCCAGGCGCTTTTCGTCGGATGCGAGGTCAGCCGTTGGACGATCCGCGTCGGAATCTGCAATTCGTTGCCGTTGTGATACGAACCGTCGATGCGGGCCGCGAGCTGCCGCAGTTGCGAGACGTCCTGCCGCGATTGGTGGCCGTCGATGAACGTGCCGACGGTCGGGTCGCCGACGCCCACCACCAGCCGGTTGCCGATGGAAACCGGCAGCTTGGGCATGCCGGCCGGCGGGATGGTGTCGCCGTCGCTTAAGACGACGAGGGCGGCGCTGCCGGGCGGCCACTTGCGTGAAAGTTCCGCGACCGCACTGAGACCGGAAAACAGGTCGGTCGGCCCCGCCTTGAAGGCGTAGTGCATCGGCAGGTCGTTCAGAATGTTCTGAATGATTTCCAGGTCGGTCGTGTCCTCCACCACCGGCTTGGCGCCGGTGTACACCGCCACCGTGGAAATCTTATACAGGGCGATCGGCGCGCGGGCGAAGAACGACTTGAGCAAATCGCTGGTCCGCTCGCTGCGCGTTTGCTTCTTGGTCGGGCCGGCGTCGGCCAGCCGCATGCTGGGTGAGACGTCGAGAAGTAAGACCAGATGCCGGGTCTGCGACCCTTCCACGGGGTCGAGGCGGTGGGCCTTGGGGGCCAAGAGCAGCAGGGTCGTCAAACCCCAGGCGACCGCCCCCAACGCGGCGACGCGCAACAGCGGCGCGGCGGCCGCCGCCAGCGACAGCCGGCCGGTGGGACCGAACGTCAGCGTCGCCAGGCGACCGGCGCGGCCGGCGTGCAGCCGTTCCGCCGCCGCCGCCAGCACGACCACCGCGAAGAGGACGAGTTCGGCTACCACGGCGTGTACCTCAAGCCGAACTGCGCCAGCGACGCCGCCCCGACCAGCGTCAGCCCGGCGAGGCAGAACGGACCGAAAAAGTCCTTCGTCTCGGCGATGGTCTTCTTCAATTTGGCCGGCTGCATGCCGTCGATGCGGGCGAAGACCGCCTTCAGCGCTTCGGGGTCGCCGGCCTGGAACGACGCGCCGCCGGTCAGTTCGGTGATGTTGACGATCTCGTCGGGGACGTCGGTTTCGCCGACTAAGATGCCGAAGACGACGATGTTCTGTTTCTTCAGTTCGGCGGCCAGTTCCATGTCGGCGCCGCCGCTAAGATCGGCGCTGAAGCCGTCGGTGATGAGGACGATCATGCGGTCGCCCTCTTCGCGCTCGACCAGCAGTTTGGCGCAGGCCCGCAGCGCCTGGCCGATCATCGTACCGCCGAACCAGTAAGGCAGTTGTTCCGGTCGCATGAACGGCGTGGAACATTTGATCGCCGAGACGTCGCGGGTGAGCGGGCACCAGTGCAGCACGGTGCTGCCGAAAAAGGTAAGACCGAAGGCGTCCCCCTTGCGGAAGTCGACGAACTGGTCGATCGCTTTCATTGAGCCGTCGTAGCGGCTGCCGTCGCCGAAGGGGGAGGTCATGCTGCCCGAAACGTCGACGCACAATTCGATGTTGGAGACAATGCGCTTGCTTTCCGGTTCGCCCAACTGCTGGGGGCCGGCGACGAGTAAGATGGCGACGGCGCCGAGCAGCGCGGGGGTCGACTCGGCGGCGTTGACGACGAAGCGCAGCCACCGGCCGCGCCGCTCCGCCCGGCGGTCGAAACGGTGGTCGAGCGGCAGCACCACCGGATGCCCGGCCGAGCGCCACAGTGAAATTAAGACGGCGGCCGGTGCGATGAGCAGCAGCAGCAACCAGGGTTGGGCGAAGCTCATGAGCGACCCTCCGATGCGGAGGCCGGCGCGACGTCGAGCGCCTCGGCGGGCAAATCACGGTACGGGGCCAGCAGCGCCGTCAGTTCCTCGGCGGGGGCGGCCGCCGCTTTCGCGCGAGGCCGGTGCAGCCATCCTTCCAACCGTTCGAGCAGTTGCGACGCCTCGTCGTGGCCGCGTAGCGCCGTCATCGCCTCGGCGGCGGTGCAGCGTTCCAAGTCCAACCGCCGCCGCCAGTAGGCGAGCAGCGTCCGTTCCAGGGTGGCGCATTCCGCCTGCGACAACCGGCCGGTCAGCGCCCGTTCGACGAGCGGCTTCAAGCGGTCGGCGGCGGTGACCGGGGCTTCGGGGTCGATCGGCTTCACCTTCCGGCGGCGACCGACCAACAAGATGGCGAAGAGGCCGGCCACCCACAGAATCAGGCCCGCGACGACCCAGTCGCGGTAGCCGACCAGCGGCGGCGACGGCGCGGCGGGCAGCGGCGTCGGTTCGATCATGCCGGCGGGCCGAACCGATTCGACGACGATCGGCAGCGCCGGCAGTGTCACCGGGGTGGCGCCGGCCTTCGGTTGCAGAAAGGCGGCCAGATTGAATTCGCCCGGTTCCAGCCCTTGGTAGACGAAGTCGTAGCGGAAGGCGTCGCCGTGGCGGTACACTTCCTCGATGCGGACGACGACCGGCGTCTTGCGGCCGGCGATCGGCTTCGGTTCGAGTTCCGGCCCCGGCAGCACCTGCTGCGTCAGCCGACCGTTGACGCCGACGGTGGTGCGCGGCGGTTCCGCGACGGACGTCGTCGACAGCAGCAAGGCGAGGAGGGCGTGCGCCATCAGCGGGTTCCTCGTCCGAGAATGTTGCGGCAGCGGAAGAACCGTCGCAGGTCGGCGGCGAACGGCTTGCCGGGGGTGATTTGCAGGTAGTCGACGCCGGCGCGGCGCAGTTCGGGGGCGACGGCGTCGGGGTCGTAGCCGCCGCCGGCGGACCACGCGACGACGGCCCGGCCGGTTTCGGCTTCGTGGGCGTGGACGACGCCGCCGCGCGGCACGCCGCGCTCGGCCGGGTCGACGAGGTGGAGGGCGACGCAGTCGTGCCGTTGGGCCAAAAGCCGCAAGCCGGGGACGGCCGATGGATCGTGCAGGTCGCTCAAAAGGACGACGAGGCAGCGCTGGCCCAGCGACGGCGCCAGTTCGGCAAGCCGGCGGCCGACGGCGGTCGGTTCGTCGTAGCGGAAGCTTCGCAGGCGGTGCAGCCACTGCAACACCTGCGGTTTCGCCAGGCTCGGTTCGACGCGGATTTCCCGACCGCCGACGCCCAGAAGACCGACCGGACTGACGCGGTCGAGCGCCGCCAGCGCAATGCCGCCGGCGATTTGGACGGCCGTCTGGTACTTGCTCTTCCGCTGCGAGGAAACGACCATCGACGCCGAGGTGTCGACGAGCAGCCAGCAGGGTACGGACCGCGGGTTCTCGAATTCCTTGACGAAGAACCGGCCGGTGCGCGCGGTGACGCGCCAGTCGATGGAGCGGACGGGGTCGCCCCACTGGTACGGCCGCGACTGCACGAACTCGATGCCCGACCCCAGGTACGGCGAGCGGTCGGTGCCGTAGTTGAGGCCGTCGGCAAGCCGTTTCACGGCGATGAGGAACTGCCGCGAATCGAGGGCGTCGACCGAATCGAGCCAACCGTCCATCGCGGAACCTCCCTGAATGTCGCGGCGACCCTGCTGAAGCATCGTCGTCCAACGCCGCTGTTCTCGAAGGCGCGGTCTTTGATCCTTTTAGCCGGGGTGGTCCGCCGCCCCGCGTCCGATCTTTCGCCGGCGGGCCGCCACCACCGGACGGGGGGCGGGGGACCACCCC
>JBOFFD010000560.1:0-3582 GCA_051648425.1 Planctomycetia bacterium | reverse complement strand
GCCAACAACCAACCGATCCGCGAAAGCCGTGAACTGCAAATGATGGTCAGCACGCTGCCGGCCGGCCAGAAACTGAATCTGGGAGTCCTCCGCGACGGCGCTGAAGTCCCGGTCGTCGTCACCATTGAGGAACAGCCCGACAACTTCGGCGTGACGACCCCCGTCGTCCGCCGGGCGAGTCCGAAGGAGGAAAAGAAAGACACCGTTTCGCTGGACGCATTGGGGCTTTCGGTGGCCGCGGTTGACGACGCGACGGTCGAGAAGTACGAATTGCCGGTCGAGTTGACGGGCAAGGCGGTGGTGGTCGCCGAAGTCGACGTCGACGGCTTGGCGGCCGCTGCTGGTCTTTCGGAAGGCTTGGTGGTGCTTCAAGTCGAAAAGCAGGCGGTGTCCAGCCCCGCCGAAGTCGCCGCCATCGTCGCCAAAATCGACCTCGCCGAAGGCGTGCTGCTGAAAGTGCAGACGCCGGACGGAGCCGTCAAACTGATCGTCTTACAGAAGAAGTAGAATAGGCGTTTCAAAAGGCGGGCTTCGTCCGACAAAGAAATACCGCAAAGACCGCCGCGCCGCGTCCGGGACGACGGAATCCCCGTCCGATCCTGGTCGCGGCGTTTCTTTTTTATGGTGGAAACCCGTCGACGAAGTCGCAGCGCGATCATATCTTTGACGACTGCGGTACATGTGGGTGAATGCCAAACCCGCACGACGAATCGTCCACGATCGAAAAGCTACCGACTGCTAAGACCGATTTCAATCTGCTCAGGCGAACGTGGCATGACGAAAGTCAACGACGCGGAATTTTTCGACCGATTGTTGCGGGGAATGGCCAAAGCCGCCGCCGCGGACCCCCAGCTACGTTCCGATCTCTTACAACTCGCCGAACGGTTGAACCGTCAATTGACGATTGTCGATGAAACGCCGGCGCCTTCTTACGCCAAACACTGGTCCATCGCGAACGCCGCCGCCTCCGTCGAACACGACGACGAAACTGTCATCATGACTCATAAGCCGGCGGAACCGACGGCCAAGGTGGAGACGGATCGTTCGCTTTCAAACAGACCGACGCCCCGCCTGCCGCCGCAACAAGCACCGTCGGCCGCTCCGTCCGAACCTCCCAAGCCGATCCTGCGACCGATCGAACCGCTTCCTCCGCTCTTGCTCGGCCAATCCTCGCCCGATGCGACGCGCGTCGGTACGGTCGAAGTGGTCCGCACCACCGATCGCCGCACCGGCGTCGCCGACGACGATCTGCCGCTCGTTGAAAAACGGTGCAAATTGAAAGCGGTGGGAGCCCGCTGGTCGGTCGAACGGCAGACGCTGATCGCGAAACGGGTCGACTACGCCGTCGAGGTGTCGCCCCGCGACCGCGAACACATCACGCAGGCCCGGCAAATGCCCGGTTGCCTGTTGTGGATGATGCTGCCGACGTGGCCGTTGCCCAAGGATTCATCCTTGATGGAAACCGTGGCCGAGTGCTTCCTGGCCGCGGGAGAAGCCGCCGACCTATTGCACACGCTGGGAGCCGAGCCGGACGCCGAACGGATGGAACGCGCGCTGGCGGTTGCCGCCGAAGCGCAGTCGATGCTGCGCATCGCCGTCAAAAAGGTCAACGAGTATGAAGAGTCCGATCAACTCGCCCTTTACCACTGGTTGAAGAACTACACGAACACCAACGGCGTTTACATCCAACGCTTCATGCGTCTCGACGATCCCGCCGACCCGTCGCTAGTGGCTTCCCTGCGGGAGCGCATCACCCAGCAGCGGAGGGGGATCGAAACCGGGCGAGACCGGGGCAAGGAACAGAAAAGACTGCTGGGCAAGGTGAAGTTCATCGCGAAGCAGTTGGCCGACGCCGATGAAAACGACGACCGCTGGCGCACGCTGGCGACCACCGTTGACGAATTGGTGTCGTCGGGCGTCGCCCCCAGCAACCGCGACCTCCGCGACTCGCTGCTGCCGCTCGTCGACGAAGGCCCCACGCCCGACGACGCCCCCAAGGGTTTCCTTCAGGCGATGCGGGAAACGGAACGCTTCTTGGCTCAGCGACCGCCCGCCGAAGACGTCCGCGCGACTTCGACCCTCAGCTCCGACGTCGAAAAAGTCCGCCGGCTGCTCTCCGGGAAGTGCGTCATCCTGATAGGCGGCGAACGACGCCAAGGCGCCGAAGACCGCCTCGTCGATGCGTTCGGCCTAGCGGAACTTGAATGGGTCGCCACCCGCGAACATGAATCGATCGAACGGTTTCGGGCTCCGGTCTACCGCCCCGACGTGGCCGTCGTCTTGTTGGCGATCCGTTGGGCCAGCCACTCCTACAGCGACGTCGAAGAGTTCTGCATCGACGCCGGCAAGCCGCTCGTCCGACTCCCCGCCGGCTACCATCCCAATCAAGTCGCCGACATGATCCTGAAACAGTGCGGGTCCCGCCTCGCCTCGGCCGAATCATTGCTGTAGCCGACGACCGCGGCCCGCCCCCCGGCTTCCGACGACGCTCGTCCCGCCTTCGTTGAACCATCACCCGACGTTTCCATACCATCCCGCTTGACGGCTTGGAAACTCGGGCGGCGGTCGGCATCGAAAGGCGTGTCACCAATGGACGGTCTGACGCAACGGCTCTACGACGAAATTCGCAAAATTCCCCTCATCGATCCGCATTCACACGTCGTCCCGCACGCTCCCGTCGCCCGCAACCTGGGCGACCTCCTCGGTTACCACTACTACACCGAACTGGCCCACTCCGCCGGCCTGCCGAAAAGTTTCATCGAAGACCACGCGGGCCTCCAACAGGCGCGAAACGTCGTCGGCCGCCTGGTGGACGCCTCCAACACCGTGCAGTACGGCTGGATGCTCGATCTAACGCGAACCTTCTTCGGTTTCGACGGCGACGAACTGAGCACCCGCGCCATCGATCGATTGTGGTCTAAGGCCGACGAAGTCTTAGCAGACCCGAACTGGACCGAAACCGTCTTTCGGAAAACCAACCTCGAAGCGATCTTTCTCACCAACGACTTCGACGACCCGCTCGAAAATTTCGATACCGCCCGCTACGTTCCGTGTCTGCGGACCGACGATCTGGTCTTCAAACTGTCGGACCCCGACGTTCGTCAACGGCTCGTCGCCGCCACCGGCGTCGTCCCCGGCGGCTGGAATTCCATCGGCGCCGCGCTCGACGTCTTGTTCGAGCGGTTCGTCACGAAAGGCGCCCGGGCCTGCGCCGTCTCGCTGCCGCCCGACTTCGCCCCCGTTCGGCCGGCCGCCGTCGACGTCGAAGCCGCTCTGCACGCCGTCCTTCATCAAACGCCTTCCGACGACGAAAAACGCACCGTTTCCTACGCCGTCTTCTACTCGCTCGCCGACCGCTGCGAAGACTACAACCTGCCGTTCGATCTTATGATCGGCGTCCATCGCGGCGTCTACGTCGACGGCGTCCACCAGGGGCGGGATTTGTTTGATAAGTCGACCTCCCTGTACCAATACCGAGCGTTGTTCAACGAGAAGTCGCGCGTCGTCTTCCCCATTTCGGTGTTGACCAGCAATCAGAACCAGGAACTGGTCGCGTACTCGTGGATCTTCCCCAACGTGGTG
>JBOFFD010000559.1:0-2535 GCA_051648425.1 Planctomycetia bacterium | reverse complement strand
GTCGCCGGCGACCAAAGGCCGTCGCGCCAAGGGCGCCTGACCCACCCGCGCCCAGCCATCGAGCGAGACCGCTTCCGTGACCGAACCCGCCTTCTGGACCGACCTGACCAAACGCGGCGTCGTCCGCCAAACCACCCGCGACGACCTGGGCCTTTGGCTTGCGGGCCGGCGCGACGCGCTGGCCGCCGCCGGCGCCCCCTGCCACGTCTACTGCGGCTTCGACCCCACCGCCGACAGTCTGCACGTCGGCCACCTGCTGCCGGTGCTGGGATTGCGGCGGTTCAAGGCCGCCGGCTTCCTGCCGATCGCCGTCGTGGGCGGCGCCACCGGCATGATCGGCGACCCCTCCGGCAAGGCCGCCGAACGCACCCTGCTCGACCGCGACGCGCTCGCCGCCAACGTCGCCGGCCTGTCCGTCCAATTGGAACGTCTTTTCGAGGGGACCGTCGGCCGCGACTTCCTGCTCGTCAACAACGCCGACTGGTTCCGCGACGTCACTTTCGTCGACTTCCTGCGCGACGTCGGCAAGCACTTTTCCGTCAACGCCATGATGGCCAAGGATTCGGTCCGCTCGCGCCTCGAAGACCGCGAGCAGGGGATCAGTTACACCGAATTCAGCTACATGCTGCTGCAATCCTACGACTACCTGCACCTCTACGAAACCTACGGCTGCCTGCTTCAAATCGGCGGCAGCGACCAGTGGGGGAACATCACCGGCGGGATGGATCTAATCCGCCGGAAACACCCTGAAGCCGAGGTCGCCGGCTGTACGTTTCCGCTTCTTACGACGGCGGGCGGTCAGAAGTTCGGCAAGTCGGAAGGCGGGGCGATTTGGCTCGACCCCCGGCGCACCCACCCGTACTTCTTCTACAAGTACTTCTTCAACGCCGACGACGCCGACGTGATGAAGTTTCTTTTCTACTTCACCTTCCTGTCGTTCGAGGAACTGGCCGACGTGGAACGGCGGATCGCCGAGGCGCCGCACCTGCGGACGGGCCAGAAGACCCTCGCCCGCGAAATGACCGCGCTGGCCCACGGCCGCGGCGTGGCCGAGGCGTGCGAGGGGTTGGAACAGGCGATGCACGCCGACGACGCCGCCGCGTTCGAGCTTCACGCCGGCCCGCTTGGCCTCTTGGAACCACCGCCCGCCGACGCTTCTTCCGAAGCCGCCGAAGCGACGCTGCCGGTGGCGCACCGCCCCGCCTCGATGCTCGCGGGCGCCGGCCTCGACGTCGTCGACTTGGTCGTCGAACTAGGGTTGTTCAAATCGAAGGGCGACGCGAAGCGGGAAATCACCGGCCCGAACAGCGGACTTTACGTCGCCGGCGTTCAGATACGCGACATGGACCAAAAGCTGACGACGGCGTCGCTCGCCGGCCGAAAGGTGATTCAGGTCCGCAAGGGTAAGAAGAACAAGCGGATGGTCTGCTTCTACGACGCCTGACCATCCGCCGTCGTCTTAACGCGGCAAGGGCGGCCCGCTCGCGTCCGCTCCGCCGATTCATTCAGATTTCATTGCACGGTGTAAGAGTCCGTCTTACAGTTCGATCGTCAAGGAATCGGCGAGATCGACGGAATCCGACAGGTAGGCGTCGACGGCCCCGATCGACAACGGAGCCGGCGCGGCCTTCGGCTTCGCCGCGCCGAGCGCGAAGGCGGCCGCGGCGGCGCTCGCCGACGCTCCCCGCGCCCGCAGCCGGCCGCTTTCCGAACTGAACGCCGTCGACCCGCTGATGTTGAACCGACCGCCGTTCGCGCCCGCCGTGCCGTCCCAAGCCCGCACCCGCAGGAACCCGCGGCCGTCAAGGCTGCGCAGCCGCGCCCGCCCGTTCAGCAAGAGCGCGTTCGACGACGACGCCGAGGTCAAGTTCCGCCAACCGCCGGTCGTGCGGAACTGCCACCGGCCGCCCGTCCGTCCGACGACCGCCAAGCCGACCTGGTTGCCGTCTTCGTCGCCGGCCGCTTCGTCCACGATCGCGGCGACGCGGACGCCGCCAGTCCCCTTGCGGATGGTGGGCAGCGAATCGGCGTCGAGTTCCGGCCGGGTGTTGGGGGGCGTCACGCCGCCGCTGGGAGGAGGAACCGGCGTGCCGCCGCCGGGAGGAGGAACCGGCGTGCCGCCGCCGGGGGGAGGGACCGGCGTGCCGCCGCCGGGGGGAGTGACGGCCGTCGCCGGGCCGAGGATTTCCAGCGTGTACGGTTGGTCGGGCAATTGCCCCTCGCGCGGTTCGCCGCGAAAAACTCGCAGGAAGATGATCGTTCCATTGGCGACGCCGGGAAACCGAACGGTTTCGGAACTGCCGACGCCCTCCGACGTGTTGTTCAGGTTGGCTGCGGACAGTCCTGCTCCGATGTCGATGTCGCCTTGCGAATTCACAAAGTCTTTCACCGTGATCGTGATCGTCCCCGGGCCGTTGGCGACGATGCGGAACCAGTCTTCGTCGCGGGGAGGAAGCAGCGTGTGCAACGAAAGCTGGGTGGTTCCCGGACCGACGTCCTTCGCGGCGTTCGCCGTTTCGTTCGGCTCGAAAGCGT
>JBOFFD010000558.1:0-1527 GCA_051648425.1 Planctomycetia bacterium | reverse complement strand
AGTCCGCAAACTCGTCACCCCCGGCCTCGACGGCTGACGGCTCGTCAATTAGAGCCCGAAGCGTCAGCGAAGGTCCTAACGGGGCGACGTGCTGCGAAAAATCCGGATTCCTGGCTGTAAGGGAGTGCCGTCCGGACCTTCGCTGACGCTTCGGGCTCTGAAGGAGCGCGGCAGCGTCCCGAATCAGTTCCCCGCCGCCGCCTCTTTCAGCGCCCGCCGCACCCGCCCCAAAAACTGCACCGGCGACAACAGTTCCAACGCCCCGTTTTCCTTCTCGACGACGTACGCCAAATGCTGGTAGGCTTCGCCCTCGGTGAACAGCGGCTGCCCGGCGGCGCTGAACGTGGCCGACGTGCCGTCGGCGAAGGGGATCATCATCCACTGCGGTGCGCCGGAGGCGAAATCGAAACTGCGGATCGTACCGTCGACGCCGCCGCTGACGATCTGTCTGCCGTTGGGATTGACGTCGACGCAACGTACGATGCCGTCATGGGCAGGCAGATGCCGATTCGAACTCATATCGGCAGCCACGATGTAGATTCGGCCGACAGCTCCGAACACGACGTGTTTTTCGTCCGGCGACCACGACAGATTCCCTCCTTCGCCATCAAGCAACACGCTTGGTCCCTTCACCGTCGTATCGGCGTCGAAATCATGGATGTGGAGGATGCCGCTTTGGTTGTAGGCGAGGCGCCGACCACTTGAACACCAAGCGACTTCGGTCGAGTCCCCTCCCAAGGTCTTTTCGATTATGGTTTGTCTTGCGTAGCTTAAAATCTTAACGCCGCCTTCATGAAAACTCGTCGCCAAGAGAGGTCGGAGTGGATGAAAGGAGATGCCTTTGCCGCCATATCTTATTTGGGGAGCCAGGAGGACATCTCCGGTTTTCAACGACCAGAAGCGGATTTCGCCGCCGAGATGGGTCGTCGCGACGAAAGCGTCGTCGGGCGACCAATCCACGGCGTAACATCCGCTGATTTCAGTTTTCGGCGATTTGGCGAGTTCGTTGAGTTCGGCGTCGTATATCGTCGCGAAGCCGGCGGCGTCCGGCACCGCCAAGCGGTCCGAGGCATGGCTCCAGGCCGTATTCCAAAAACCGCGATCCTCTATCCGCTTCAACCGTTCGCCGTTCGGCGTTATCGTTCGAAGCGAATGGACCAGCGAAACGGCGATCGCGGTCCCGGCGCGGTCGAAGTCGACCGACTGGATTTGACAGCCGACCCCCTTGATCGCAGGGCCGTCGAGGATCGTCCCACGTTCATCGATCGAATAGGATCTAACATGCGGCGACCCGATGTCGCCAAGATACAACTTCCCACCGACGCATGCGAAATCAACGTGAATCGGGGAGAAAATATCCTCGCCGAGTACGCTCGAAACGGCGCCGGTTTCATCGTGGATTTGCGTCCGGTTCGGTGGTCCGACGGACGCCGTGGGCCGATAATCGGAAACGGTCACTATAACCCGGTTTCGCACCGGCCATTTGATTTCGACGACGTTCGACGCCGCTTCTTTGGAGCCGGCGTC
>JBOFFD010000557.1:0-1864 GCA_051648425.1 Planctomycetia bacterium | reverse complement strand
GCTCTTTGCATAGGCCGAAGAATTCGCGCGAGTAAAGATTGACCGAACCGGCGCTGTGCAACGGCGGCGCCGGGTCGATCGTAATGACGTCGTACGGCTCCTTGTGGACGGCGAGGAAATTCCGGCCGTCGGCCGCGTGGATGTGCAGCCGCGGGTTCTTACGAACCTCGGCGGCGTCTTTGTGAAAGTAGTCGAAGCACCGCGGCACTTCCGCCACGATGTCGACGGCGTCGACTTCCAATCCCGGGATCGTCGACGCCGACCGGAAGGTGGTGCCCATACCGAAACAGACGACCAGCATCCGCTTCGGGTCGTCGGCCAAAAGGGTCGGCAGATGGGCCATCAACTTCGTTTCGGTCGCCAGGATGGTCATACCCTGGCCGTTCACGAGCAGCAGTCGCAGCATCGGGTTGTCGGGAACGCCCGCGGCGACGGTGGTCGAGCCGACGCCTTCCAGGTAATCGTACACCACCAGGTCGCCGGCGTCCTCTGGTTGCATGCCCGCTTCAAAGGCGTTCTTCGTCGCCTGCCGCTCGAGGATCGCTCGGTAAGGGTCGCCGAAGAAGACCGCGGCGGCGAGAAAGACCATCGTCCAACTGATCGTTGCGGTGCGGGCGGCGACGGACCGTTCGGGGGCGGCCGACACTAAGACGGCGCCGACGGCCACGGCGAGGGCGGCGACCGCCAGAATGCAATGGGCGGTGCCTAAGAACGGAATGAGCAGGAAGCCGGCGCCGAACGAGCCGGCGATGGTGCCGAGGGCGTTGACGGCGTACGCCCGGCCGGTGGAATCGCCGGGCCGGCGGGCGTCGGCGACGCAGCAGCGGACGGCGACCGGGAACTGTTGGCCGAAGAGGTACGCCGTCGGCAGGATGACGAACGCCGGCGCCAGCAGTTGCGCCGCCGGGTGGCCGGCGAAGAACGGCAGCACGGCGAACCCGACGGCGGCCGTCGCCCCGATGCGGATCATCAACAGACCGAACGCCTCGGCCGGTCGGTCGAACAGTTCCTTACGTTCCCGACCACGCGAACTGCCGAAGGCGATGCCCAGTAGGAAGCAAGCCAACATGTAAGAAAATGAGTAGATGCTGGTGCCGGTGAACAGGACGAAGTAGCGCGTCCAAAGAAGTTCAAAAGCCAAGGCGGAAAAGCCGCTGACGAACATGGCGACGAGCGCGAAGGTTCTTACACCGGGCGGGTACGGCGTACCGGCGAGGTTTTCCATCGGCGCCGCCGTTGCCGCGTCGGTCGTTTCGGGCCGGCGGCGACTTAGTAAGACGGCCGCCAGCCCGCCGGCGACGATGTTCCCCAAGGCGGCGGCGTACAGCGTCCACGTCTCGCCGACCGCCCCCAGCAGCACGAACCCCGCCAGTAACACGCCGGCGACCGCGCCGTAGGTGTTGACGGCGTAAAGCCGACCGAGGCCCAGTTGCAGCGTCTCCCCCTGCTCGCGCGACACCCACGCCGCCAAGAGGGGCAGCGTCGCGCCCATTAAGATCGTCGACGGCGCCAGGCTGGCCAACACGAACAGGATTTGCACCGTCTGAATCGCGGCTTCGCCGGGAAGCCGATCGTACAACTGAACGTACAGGGCGCCCAATGTTTCAATGAGCAGGAACGACGCCGCCAACGCCGTAATGGCGACGCCGACTTCCAAGACGACGTACCACCAAAGCGGGCGCTTGACGCGGTCGGCGAGTTTGCCGCCGATGAGACTGCCGACGAGCAGGCCCATCATGAAGCCGCCCAGCACGGTGGCGGTGGCGTGCGAGGTGGAGCCGAGGTAGCGGGTCGCCATGCGGACCCAAACCGTTTGGTAGACGAGGCCGCTGGCGCCGGAAAGCAGGAACGCGAGGGTGACGAG
>JBOFFD010000556.1:0-2553 GCA_051648425.1 Planctomycetia bacterium | reverse complement strand
TCCTCGGGACCGACGGCCAGACGACCGCCGTCGTGCTGATGATCGACCGTCAGGCGATGGCCGACGGTCGGTTTGAAGCGTCGGTGGCCAAGATGCGCGGGTTGCTGAAGAACCAACCGTTTCCGACCCATCTCGTCGGAGCGGCCGCCATGATTAGCGACGTCTTCGCCCACCTCGACCAAGACGCCAGCCTATTGACGGCCGTTTCGTCCATCGTCATGACGTTGGTCATCGCGCTTCTTTACCGCAGCGTCCGCTGGATGCTGCTGCCGCTCCTTATCGTGGCGGCGTCGCTCGTTTGGACGAAGGCGCTCACCGCGTTCCTGCAGTTGCAGGTGTCGCTCGTCGGCTCGATGACCACGGCGCTGGTGACGGTCATCGGCATCGCCACGGTCATCCACGTCGCCACCCGCTTCCACGAGGAAAGCGAAGGCGACGCCGACCCGGAAAGCGCGCTCCGGCGGACGTTGAATCGGCTGCTGGCGCCGGTGTTTTGGACGGTCGCCACCACCGCGGTCGGCTTCGCGGCGCTGGGCGTCACCGACGTCGCCCCGGTGCGCAACTACGCGATCCTGATGGCGGCGGCGTCGATGCTTTCCGGCTTGGCGGTGGTCGTATTCCTGCCCGGCGGCGCCCTGATGGGCAAATGGGGGCGGGTGCCGCAATCGGCCCCCGGCGAAGAATTGCTGGAAAGCGGCCTTGACGAATCGGCCCACTGGGTGGCCCGGCATTCCGTGAAAGCGACGCTGGCGCTCGCCGCCTTCATGGCCGCGGCCGCCGTCGGCTTCAAAGACCTGCGGGTCGAAACCGACTTCACCAAAAACTTCCGCGACGACAGCCCGCTCCTGGTCGGCTACCGCAACGTCGAACGCAAACTGGGCGGCGCCGGCGTCGTTGAATTGACGTTCGACGCGCCCAAACGATTGGACGACGACTTCGTCGAAAAGGTCCGCCGTTGTGCTAAGGAATTGGCGGCGCTTCCCGGCGTGACCAAGGTCTCGGCCTTACACGATTTTCTAGACTTCTTCGCCGACGCCGTTCCCACGGCGCCCGACGCCCTGACGGCCCTGCTGCCCGCCCGCAGCCGAGAGACCGATCAACTATCGCTCGACTTACAGTTGGCGGCGATGCGGCTGGCGCAGCCGGAGGCGGTCCGCGGCTTCTGGAATCCCGAATCGGGCCGCATGCGGCTGGTGCTGCGGGTGCGGGAGCAGCAGACGGTCGACGGCAAGGAACGGCTGTTGGCCGAGGTGCGCGCCACCGCCGAAAAGGTGTTGGATCGGCCGGTGGAAACGACGGGTCTTTACGTCCTGCTCGTGCATCTCATCGCCAATCTCTTAGGCGATCAATGGACGTCGTTTCTGACGTCGGCCGCCGGCATTTTGGCCATGACCACGATGGCGTTCCGCAGTTTCCGCATGGGCTTCGTCGCGTTCATTCCGAACATCGTGCCGATCGTCGTCACCGTCGGCGTCATGGGTTGGCTGGGGATCGCGCTCAACGTCGCCACCGCGATGATTACCAGCATTTCAATGGGGCTGGTGGTCGACTTCAGTCTTCACTACCTACACCGGTTCGAGGCCGAACGGTCGGAAGGGAAGGATTTCTACGCCGCCTTGTTCAAAACGCACCGCAGCGCCGGCAAGGGGATGGTGTTCGCCAACGTCGCCTTGATGCTCGGCTTCGGCGTGTTGATGTTTTCCCAATTCGTACCGACGGTGCAGTTCGGCTTGCTGGTCGGCATCGCCATCTTAGGCGGCCTCTTAGGGAATCTGATTCTTCTACCCGTCCTGCTGCGCTTCTTCCTCGGCGTCGGCCGTCCGCGAAGCTAAGACGACGTTAAGTCGCGGCGCTGCGGCGGCTCGGCGGCGCGGGGGTCGGCGAAGAGGGGGCCGATCCAACAGGCGCCGCGGACGAAGCGGCTGTCGCCGGAACCGTCGCCGGGCCGGTCGTCGCCGATCAAATGCAGCACCGCCTGTAAATCCTCCGAACGGAAAAGGCCGGCCACTGCGCCGGACAGGTCGGTAAGCCGGCGCGGCAGGTGGCGGTAGGCGAAGGCGGCGGCGTGGAAATGCCCCAACCGCCGCCGTCGACCGCCGGTCGGCCGCAGGTGGTCGACGATCTTCGACGGCAGGCCGACCCGTTTCACCGCCGCTTCGTTGGCGACCGCCACCCCCACGACCACCGTCACCGCCCGCCCGAACGACGGCTCCGGCGTGAACGAGAGCCAACGGCGGATGGCGGGGAAGGTCAACGGCGATGTGGCGCGGTCGGGGGCGCCGGTCGTCGCCGCGAAGTCGGCTGGCGAGTGCCGCAGCGCGGCTCCGACCAAGCCGGCGGCCTCGGCGACCATCACCACGCCCAGCGCGTCGTAGCCGGTCCACTCGAAGCAGCGGTCGACGAGGACGTTGAGTTCGACCGACGCGGTCGGATGGCGGAAGACGCGCGGGCCGACGTATTCGACCGTCGATTCGTCGACGCCGGACGGTTCGGTCAACGGTTCAGGCGGGGCGGTCTTCGGGTCGAACGGGGCGAATCGAACGACGCACGCCG
>JBOFFD010000555.1:0-3945 GCA_051648425.1 Planctomycetia bacterium | reverse complement strand
CAACGGCATCCAGGTGTGTGAAAAACTCGGTCCGTCGGCCGACGAGCAGCGCGGCAGCCTGCTTTTGAACGTCGCGCTCTTGTACAAGTCTCAGGGCGACGTCGACCAAGCCTTGCAGTTGTGCAACGAAGCGCTCGGTATCTACCAACGGTCGGCGCCGCCCGGCTCATTGGGATTCGCCGGCTTCTACAGCGCGTTGGCGAACCTGTACACCGCCGCCGGCCGATTCGACGAAGCCGCCGAAAACGCTCGCCGGGTGATCGCCACCTGCTCGAAGCTGCGGATCGAGAAGGGTCCGCTTATCATCACCGCCCGGCACGCCTTGGGCATGGACGCGCTGGCGCGGAAGCGGTTCCCCGAGGCCGAGGCGGAATGGAACGCCGTCCGCAAACTGCAAGAAGAGGAACGGCAGTCGCTGTCGCTGGCGCGGACGCTCAACTACTTGGGCGTGGCGGCCGAGCTGCAAAACAAACTGCCCGACGCCGAAAAGCTGTACGGCCAAGCGCTGGCGATCCAAGAGGAGAATCCGCGGGCCTTTCCCGCCGCCCACTTCATCAGCTTGTGGCGGTTGTCGAAACTCGCCGACGGCGCCGGCCGTTCCGCCGAATCGCGCGACTTACTGCAACGGGCGGTGGCGGTCGTCGAAACCGCCCGCCTCAACACCTATGGCGACGCTCAGCAGCGGGCCACCTTCTTCGCGCAGTTCACCACCGCGTTCGAACAGCTCGTCGACGGCGACCTGGCCGTCGGCGACGCCGCCCAAGCGGTTGTCGACGCTTCGCGCGGCCGCAGCCGCACCCTCTTCGACCAACTGCAATTGGCCGGCGTCGACCCGCGCGACGAACTGACCGGCCCCCGCGGCGAAACCTTGAAGGCCCGCGAGGCCGAACTTCAACGGATCATCGTCTCCGTCCGAGCGAAGGCGCAGTTGATCCCCCAAGACGAAACCGCCGTGGAAACCGCCGCCAAACTCTTGGAGCAGCTTGAGACCGCCCAGCGCGAGTACGCCGACGTCTGGCGCGAAATCCTCAACGCCAGCCCGATCTATCGCAGCCTTTCCGCCACCGCCGCCGGCGATTTGCTCTCCATCCTGAAGACCCGCATCGTCGGAACCGACCGCGCGCTGTTGATCTATTTCCTCGGCCGAGAGCACGGCTTCGCCTTCGTGTTGGGAACCGGCGGCGTGGTCGAATCGTTTCCCCTGACCGTTCCCGTCGAAGTCGTCCGCCTCTTGTGGAAGCGGCAGCCCGCGTCGCTGAACACCGCCGTCCTGGCCAAATTGCCGAAAGACGGCGCCGTGCCGCTCGATCAGGCGACCGCCCGTCTGCTCATCGACGACTATCGCCGGCGGCTGCGCAACCCTAAGTTCGACGGCTTGCGCGCCGTCGCCCGCGTCGGCGACCGAAAGAAGCCCGTCAAACCGGAACCGGCGCCGGCGCCGGTGGAAGCCGACCCGGTCGACGCCGTCGGGCTGGACCCCGTTCCAATCGACGCCGCCGGTCGGGTGTTCTTCCCCGACGCGCTGCGTCGGCTGCTTGGGTCGCTCAGCCCCGAATCGTTGGTGGTGGTGCCGGACGGTCCGCTGCACAAGCTGCCGCTTGAAGCATTGGTGATCGAGGCGGAGTCGCCGCCGCGCTACGTGCTGGACCTCGTACCGCCGCTGGTTTACGCCCCGTCGACCGCCGCCCTCAGCGTGTTCGCGCAACGCCCGCCGCTGTCGGCCGACGCCCCGCGCACGCTGCTGACGGTCGCCGACCCCGCCTATCCGAATTCCGACGCCGCCCCCGAACCCGCGCCGAAACAGTCGCTCGACGACGCCGCGCCGATCGCCGGCACCCGGTCGAGCGTTCCGACCGCCGTGCTGGGCTTGCAGGGGCAGTTGCCCCGGCTGCCGTTCACGTCGGGCGAGTCGGAACGGGTGCGAAGCCGCTTCGACGAGCGCTCCGTCGCGGCGCTGTCGGGCGTCGACGCCACTGAAGGCAGCGTCGTCGCCGCTATGAAGGGCCGCCGCTTTCTGCATTTGGCCGCCCACGGGTTCGCCGACCAACGGTTCGGCAACCTTTTCGGCGCCCTGGCCCTCACGCCGCCGAAAACCCTCGTCCCCGGCGACGACGGCTTCCTTTCCCTCTACGAAATCTATCGACTGCCGCTCTCCGACTGCGAACTGGCCGTCCTCAGCGCTTGCGACACCAACGTCGGCCCTCAACGGCCGATGGAAGCCGGCGTGACCCTTGCCAGCGCGTTTCTCACCGCCGGCGCCCGCAACGTCCTCGCCAGCCACTGGAGCGTCGACGACCACTCCACCGCCGAACTGATCGGCGACTTCTTCGCGGAACTCGACGACGCCGCCAAACGGGGCGAACCGGTCCGCTACGCCGCCGCCCTGCAGAAAGCCCGCCGCCGCGTCCGCGATCAAACGAAGTGGTCGGCCCCGTTCTTCTGGGCGCCGTTCGTCCTCATCGGCCCCGGCGAACCCCGCCCGTAGAGCAGCCGTCGGCGTCTTCTCGGAAAAAAAGACCGTCGCCCTCTTGGACGACGACCTGTTGGTTCGCATAATCTCTCGTCTCTGATGAAGCGACGACGGGCCGTCTCGACGGCGTGGATGGTCGCGCCCTCCCCCGCCCGACGTTTCATTGCGTCGGTGCGACGGGGAAAACGCCCGGCGTGCGGATGGACGCCGATCTCACGAAACAATCTCGGGGCCGTCCCCGGGCAAGCGAGTCGTACGGCAAGATCATGGCAGAAACGTTCGTCATCAACGCGAAGCCCCGCACCGATATTGGGACGACGAAGTCCCGTCGACTGCGGCGCGACGGCCGCATTCCCGCGATCATCTACGGCCACAAGGAGACGCCGGTCGCCCTCAGCCTCGACGTCGTCGAAATCCAAACGATGATCCGCAAAGACCAGGGCCACGGCTTGGTGGAACTGCACGTCGACGGCGCCCCGACCTCGTGCGTCATTAAAGACGTCCAGTTCGACGTCTTCGGCCGCGAAATCCTGCACGTCGACTTCGAGCGCGTCTCGAAGGGCGACAAGGTCATCCTTGACGTGCCGGTGGTCATCAAGGGCACGGCCGTCGGCGTGACCTCCGAAGGCGGCATGCTCGACCACTTGCTGCACAGCGTGGCTCTGCTCTGCCCCGCCGAAAGCATCATGGACCATGTGACCGTCAACGTCTCCAACCTGAAGCTGAACCATTCGATCCTGGTGAAGGATCTCGAGTTGAAGCCGGGCGTGGTGCCGAAGATCGACGGCGAACTGATCGTGGTCCACGTCGTGGCGCCGGCGGGCACGTCCGATGAAGCCGCCAACGAAGGGCCGGCCGAACCGGAACTGATCCGCCGCGAAGAAAAACCCAAGGACGAGTGACGGCGCCGTAACGACGAGGCTTGCCGTTCATGCACCTGGTCGTGGGGCTTGGAAATCCGGGCGATCGGTACAAGTCCACCCGCCACAACATCGGCTTCCGCGCCCTCGACCGACTGGCCGAGGTCAACGGCGCCGCCGCCTGGCAGACGCGGTTCGACGCCTTGGTCGTCGACTGCCTGGTCGAAAACGAAAAAACACTGCTTGTGAAGCCGCAGACGTTCATGAACGCCAGCGGCCGCAGCGTCCGCAAAGCGATCGACTTCTACAAGGCGACGCCCGCCGACCTGCTGGTCGTCTGCGACGACTTTTCGCTGCCGCTCGGCCGACTGCGGCTGCGGGCGAAAGGAAGTTCGGGCGGCCAGAACGGCCTGAAAGACATCATCGCCCACCTGGGGACGGAGGAATTCCCCCGCCTGCGGGTGGGGATCGGCGAGCCGGGGGGTCGCGACCCCGCCGCGTTCGTGCTTTCGGAGTTCAGCGTCGCTGAAAAGCCGGCGGTCGAGGAAACGTTGATCGAAGTCGTCCGGGCGGTGGAATGCTGGCGTCGCGTCGGCCTGGAAGCCGCCATGAACC
>JBOFFD010000554.1:0-2769 GCA_051648425.1 Planctomycetia bacterium | reverse complement strand
TGGATGTACTGGTCGACGTCGGCGACGCCGGGGTCGGACCAGAGGCGGTCGCGCCAGTAATTGGGGATGGGGCGGGCCAAATCGGCCGCCACCGTGTTGGGGAACATGACCCACAGGTCGGCCGTCGAGTTGTCGATCGGCACCGCGACGACGCTGACCAGCCCCCAGAAGATGCCGGCCTGCAGCGCGATGAGGACGGCGCTGAACGCCACCGCCACCACGCCGGGCAAGTAGCGCTTCCGCTCGAACCAGATCGTCTGTATCGCGTATTCCATGAAGCTTTCACACGTCGAAACGGCTGAAGGACCAACGTAGCGCGGACGTAGAGTTACCGTAAGGCCCAACGTAGGGCAATGCTGCCACCGTGAAACAGGTCGACGGTTGCGCGGTCTCTTCGCGTCGGGTCGCGAGTGCCATTGTAGGGCGTGGCCGCCGGCCCGCCCCGTTGAAGCGCCCGGGGCGAATCCTTGCTTCGATCAAGGCGGTTCGATCCGACGTCTCTCTTGTGGCGGGCCAGCGGCCGCGCCCTACGTACGTCCTGCACCATCTTACATTCGGGCGTCTTACCGCGTCGCGGCGGGGGAGATCATCACCCGCACCCGTTGGCCGAGGGTCAGTTCGGGGAAGCCGGCCGCCGGCTCTAAGATGCACTCGCGGGTGCGCACGTCGTTCACCTGCAGCGGTTCGTCGCGCAGCGAACGCCGCGGGGCGATCCATTCGGCGCAGCGTTGCACCGTCGCGTCGCCCAGCGGTCGGCCGGTGGCGTCGTCGAACACCGCCGCGGCGTCGCCCGCGGCCACCAGCGCGGCGAAGTTCTGATTCACCTCGGCGCGTAAGATGCGCGGCTTGTCGGGGCAGAACCACACGTTCGGTTCGGTCTGATTCGGTCCCAGCACCTGCCCGACCGCCACTCCCAACCTCAATACCACGCCCGCCTCCGGCGCCAGCACGGTGTGATCCTTCAGCGCCGACTCGGCCAGCCGAACGTTCGCCTCGGCCGACGCCGCGGCGGCGTCGGCCAGCTTCACGCCGTCGCGCGGGTCGTCCAGGCCGAGTTCGGTCAGCTTCAACTCGGCCGCCCGTTCCTGCGCTTCCAAGGCGGGCGTGCCGTCGTTGGCGACCAGAAATTTCTCGCGGTCGACCAGGCCCCGTTCCGTCAGCCCCCGCAAGTGTTCGACCTGCCGGCGGTGGGCGTCGAGGGCGGCCTTCGCGGCGGCCACCGCTTCCCGTTGCTGCGCCGTCAGCAGCTCGTGCCGTTCGGCCAACCGCCGCGACTGCCCCCGCCCCACCTCGGCTTGGGCGAGCGCCGACTTCGCCAATGCAAGCTGGGCCTGGGCCTTCGCCTTGTCCAGCTCGAACAGCGGGGCGCCGGCCGCCACCCGTTGGTTTTCGTGCACGTACACCTTTTCGACGCGGCCCAGCGCCGACGCCGACAGCGCCACCGGCCGACCCTCGACGTCCCAGTAGCCGAAGCCGACGATGGTGCCGGCGTCGACGTGGGAGGCGCCGTCGACGGTCGAAGGCGCCGCCGTTGCTGCCGCCGAGGGCGGGGTCGCGGTCGACGTGTTTTTCGCCCACAGCGCGACGGTGCCGGCCGAGCCGGCGACGATCATTCCCAGGAAGAGCGTCTTTGCCAACAGACTCATCCATGACTCCTATCCGCGCCGGTCGGAATCCGGTCGTCGACCACGACGCCGTCCTCGAAATGCAGCACTCGGTCGGCGTAGCGCTCGACGCGCGGATCGTGCGACACCAACAGTACAGCGGTTTTCCGCCGCCGCGACAGGTCGCGCAGCAGTTTAACGACGGTTTCGCCGTGCCCCCAATCGAGGGCCGAGGTCGGCTCGTCGGCGAACAGGAACTCGGGCTGTTTAATCAAGGCGCGGCCGATGGCCACCCGCTGCTTCTCGCCGCCCGACAGTTGATCGGGCCGCAGGTGCAGTTTTCCTTCCAGGCCGAGCGACTCCAGCATCTCGACCGACTGGCGGCGGGCGTCTCGTTTGGAGACGCCGTGGCCCCAGCGCAGCACCAGTTCCAATTGTTGGCGGGCGTCGAGGGCGGGGAAGAGATTGTATCCCTGGAAGATGAATCCGAAATGCCGCCGGCGGAATTCCTCGCGCTCGACTTCCGACAACCTCCACAGGTCGACGTCGAAGGCGTGGACGGTACCTTCGTCGGGGCGCATGAGGCCGGAGATGACGGAGACCAGCGTCGACTTGCCGCTGCCCGACGGACCGACCAGCACGGTGACGACGCCGGGCATGACGTCGACGCTGACCCCGCGAAGGGCCAGGGTGCGAAGTTCCCCCTCGCCGAAGCCGCGCACCAGGTTGTTCGCTTGCAAGGTGGCCGGCAACGAATTTCCTCTGTTCGACGATCGATCGCCCGCGCTATCTCTCAAACCGGGGCGGCGGCGCTCGGCTCGACCGTTGGTTCGACGGTCGGTTCGACCGCTAGGGGCGGCGGGACGGCGGTCGGAACGGCGGGGGTCCGTTCCAACGCGGGAGGCGTCCAGGTCGGCAGGTCGCACAGGCCGCCGCCGAAATACAGGTGGCGCCAAAGCTGGGTGGCGACCACCGCCGTCAGGCCCATTTCCTCGAACAACCGTCGGCCGGGCGCCCGCAGCGGCTGCAACACCGCCCGCCGCGCCGCTTGCACCGCCGCCACGTCGAACAAGCCGGTCCGCCGCAGCGATTCCTCGCTCAGCAACTGCTCGAAAATCTTCGGCGGCTCACGGAAGAACCGTCCGCCCGACAGCGCCCCGAACGG
>JBOFFD010000553.1:0-4748 GCA_051648425.1 Planctomycetia bacterium | reverse complement strand
TGATCGTGTCGGCGTGGCCGAGATCCTTGAGACGGCGGATGATGAACGGTTGGAACAGTTCCAGCGCGATTTTCTTAGCGGGCAGACCGCATTGGTGCAGCTTCAGATCGGGGCCGACGACGATCACCGACCGGGCGGAGTAGTCGACGCGCTTGCCGAGGAGGTTCTCGCGGAACCGCCCCTGCTTGCCCTTGATCATGTCGGTGAGCGACTTCAGCGGCCGATTCGACGAACCCAGCACCGGCCGCTTGCAACGGTTGTTGTCGAACAGGGCGTCGACCGACTGTTGCAGCATCCGCTTTTCGTTGCGAATGATGACTTCCGGCGCGTTAAGATCGACCAGCTTCTTAAGCCGGTTGTTGCGGTTGATGATCCGGCGGTACAGGTCGTTGAGGTCGCTGGTGGCGAAGTTGCCGCTGTCCAAAAGCACGAGCGGGCGGAGGTCGGGCGGGATGACCGGAATGACGTCGAGGACCATCCATTCCGGCTTGTTTTCGCTGTCGCGCAGCGATTCGATGACCTTCAACCGTTTGCCGATGTCCTTCTGCCGCTGCTTGCTGCTGGTCTTTTTCAGCTCTTCGCGCAGACCTTCCGGCATGACGACGAGGTCAAGCCGTTTCAGAAGCCGGCGAACGGCCTCGGCGCCCATGTCGGCTTCAAAGGCGTCGCCGTATTGGTCGCGGCAGCGGCGGTATTCGTCGTCGGTGAGCAGCTGGCCGATCTTCAGCGGGGTGTCGCTCGATTCGACGACCACGTAGTCTTGGTAGTAGATCACCTTCTCAAGCGCGGTGGTGCGCATGTCGAGCAGGGTGCCGAGGCGGCTGGGCATCGCCTTGAAGAACCAAATATGAACGACCGGGGCGGCCAGTTCGATGTGGCCCATCCGCTTGCGGCGCACGCGGCTGTGCGTGACCTTCACGCCGCAGCGGTCGCAGATCATGCCCTTGTACTTCATGCCGCGGTACTTGCCGCACGAGCATTCCCAGTCCTTTTCGGGGCCGAAGATGCGTTCGCAGAACAAGCCGTCCTTTTCCGGACGGTAGGTGCGGTAGTTGATGGTTTCCGGCTTTTTGACTTCGCCGAAAGACCAACTGCGGATGTCGTGTGGACTGGCCAGACTGATGCGGACGGCGCCGTAGTCGTTGATGCGGTCGTACGCGTGTTCGCCAGTGCTCACGGCTGACTCCTTATGCAATAGATGGTCGGTAAGGAGACGCCGGGGCGGGTCGCCGAGACCGCGCGCCGCCGGCGTCTTGGAAAAAAGACGGCGTCGACCCAGTCCGACGAACCGGCCTTAGTGAGCATGTCGCCCCCGAAGACCCGGTCGCCGGCCTTAGATCTTAGAGGCTGCCCTTTTTCAGCAGTTGCATGTTCAGCGCCAGGCCGCGGATCTCGTTGGTCAAAACCTCGAAGCTGGCCGGCGTTCCCGCTTCCAGCGTGTTCTGGTTCTTCACCATCGCCTCGTAGATCTTCGTCCGGCCTTCGACGTCGTCGCTCTTGACGGTCAGCAGTTCTTGCAGGATGTGGGCGGCGCCGTACGCCTCGAGCGCCCACACTTCCATTTCCCCGAAGCGCTGGCCGCCGAACCGCGCCTTGCCGCCCAGCGGCTGTTGAGTGATGAGCGAGTACGGCCCGGTGGCGCGGGCGTGGACCTTGTCGTCGACCAAGTGGTGCAGCTTCATCATGTAGATGTAGCCGACGGTCGTTTCCTGCTCCATCTTCTCGCCGGTCCGGCCGTCGTACAACTGCGCCTTGCCGTTCTCCGGCAGCCCGTTGGCGACCAGCATCTTGCGGATGTCGTCTTCGTCGATCCCGTCAAAGACCGGCGTCACCGCTTGAATGCCCGCCTTGCCGGCCGCCCAGCCCAGGTGGGTCTCTAAGATTTGGCCGACGTTCATACGGCTCGGCACGCCCAGCGGGTTCAGCAGGATTTCAACCGGCGTGCCGTCGGCGAGGAACGGCATGTCCTCGATCGGCATCACCTTGGAAATGACCCCCTTGTTCCCGTGCCGGCCGGCCATCTTGTCGCCGACGGAAATCTTACGCTTGGTCGAGATGTACACCTTCACCATCTGCAACACGCCCGATTGCAGCTCGTCGCCGCGCTTCAGACTGTTCAGCTTGCGTTCGGTGTCGTCGATCGACCCTTCGACCTTCGGCCAGTAGCGGCGGTACACGTCCTTCGCGGCGTCGAGTTTCGCCGGCGTGCGGATGTCGAGCTGCTCGAACGTGAACTTCCGCGCCTGATCCGCGACGACCCGGTCGTCCTTGTCCCGCGCCAGCACCTTGCCGGCGGAATCCTTGATCGACTGTCCGACGACCTCTTCGATCCCCGCGATCATTGGTCGGAACTGCTCGGCGATCGCCGTGTTGCCGTTCGCCTCGGTCTCTTTCACTTCCTTCTCGAACAGCCGGCGCTCTTCGTCCGACATGCTCATCCGCCGCGAGAACTTCTGCGTGTGGATGACGATCCCTTCAACGCCCGACGGGACTTCCAGGCTGTCGTTCTTCACGTCTTCGCCGGCCCGGCCGAAGATCGCGTGCAGCAGCTTTTCTTCCGGCGTCAGTTCGCTCTTCGACTTCGGCGACACCTTGCCGACCAGCACGTCGCCCGGCCGGACGTACGTGCCGATGCGCACAACGCCGCCCTCGTCGAGGTTGGCCAGCGCCCGGTCGCTCACGTTCGGAATGTCGCGGGTGAACTCTTCCCGGCCCAGCTTCGTTTCGCGCGTCTCGGCTTCGAACTCTTCGATGTGTATCGACGTGTAGGCGTCGCGGTGCACCAGGTTCTCGCTGATGATGATCGCGTCTTCGAAGTTGAAACCTTCCCACGACATGAACGCCACCAAGACGTTCCGCCCCAGCGCCAGTTCACCTCGGTGGGTGGCGGCGCCGTCGGCGATCACCTGTCCCTTGGCCACCGTCTCGCCAAGCTTGACGATCGGCTTTTGGTTGAGGCAGGTGCCTTCGTTCAGACCGTGATACTTCCGCAGCTTGTGGATCTGGTCGTTCACCACGATCCGCTCGGAATCGACGAACGTGATAAGGCCGTCCTGCTCGGCCCGCACGACCATGGAACTGTTCTGCGCCACCACCCGTTCCAGACCGGTGGCGACGACCGGCGGCTCGGTCTCCAAGAGCGGCACCGCTTGCCGTTGCATGTTGGAACCCATGAGCGCGCGGTTGGCGTCGTCGTGTTCGAGGAACGGAATGAGGCCGGCCGACACCCCCACCATCTGCTGCGGGGCTATGTCGATGAACTCGATCTTCTCGTTGCCGACGTTGATGAAGTCGCCGGCGAGACGGGCGGTGAACCGCTCTTCGGTGAAGACCTTTCCGTCGTTCGGCGAGTCGGCCGGCGCCAGGTGCAGCTTCGTCTCCTGGTCGGCCCGCAGCTTCTCGACTTTGCCGGTGATCTTCCCTTCGCGGCATTGCCGATAGGGCGTGATGAGGAAGCCGAGTTCGTCGACCTGCGCGAAGATCGCGAGGCTGGAAATCAGGCCGATGTTCGTGCCTTCCGGCGTTTCGATCGGACAGATGCGGCCGTAGTGGGAGATGTGGACGTCGCGGACTTCAAAGCCCGCGCGCTTCCGGTTGAGGCCGCCGGGGCCGAGGGCGGAAAGCCGCCGTTCGTGCGTGAGCTGCGACAGCGGATTCGTTTGGTCGACGACCTGCGAAAGTTCGCCGCGACCGAAGAAGTAGTCGATCGCCGCCGACACGCTCTTCGGGTTGACGAGCGTCCGCGGCGTCAGTTCGTCTTGATCCTTCAGATTCATGCGGTCTTGAACGGTGCGCCGCAGCTTCAAGAAGCCCTTGCGCAGCTCTTCCGCCGCCAGCTCGTCGATGGTGCGCAGCCGACGGTTGCCGAGGTGGTCGATGTCGTCGATCTCGCCTTCGTTATTGCGCAAGGCGAGCACGTAGCGGATGGCGTTGACGAAGTCGCGGACGCTGAGCGTCATCTCTTCTTCGGGAACGTTCTGGTTGAACTTGCGGTTGATACGGAACCGGCCGACGCGCCCCAGGCGGTAGCGGTTCGGATCAAAGAACTTTTCAAAGAAGAGGGCCTTGGCCTTCTCGAAGTGCGGCGGGTTGCCGGGCCGGAGCCGAGTGTAGATCTTAAGCAGCGCCTGCTCATGGGTCGACGTGCCGTCTTCCGTGAGCGAGTTGAGGATGAGCTGATCCTTCACCTCGTCGAGCAGCTCGATTTCGAGGCCGAGCAGTGAACTGGCGCCGATCTTGGCGGCTTGGACCTCGGAAATCGTCCGGCCGGCTTCAACGAAGATTTCGCCGTCGCGCGGATCGATGACGTCGGCGCCGGCGACTCGGCCGGCCAGGCCTTCGCCCTGATCGAGCACCTTGACATTGCGGCACGGATAGAATTCGCGCAGAATGGCGGCGTCGCTGGTGTATTCCTCGCTCATGGCCCGCAGGAGGGTCATGGCCGAGAACTTGCCCGACTGGTCGATGCGGACGCCGAGGGTGTCTTTCTTCGTGACCGCCAGCTCGATCCAACTACCGCGTTCGGGAATGATTCGGCAGGAGTGGAGCTTCTTGTCGCCGGCTTCGGTTTCGAGGACGAAATCGACGCCGGGACTGCGGTGAAGCTGGCTGACGACGACGCGCTCGGCGCCGTTGATGATGAACTCGCCGCCGCCGATCATGATCGGAATGTCGCCCAGGTAGACGACTTCCTCGACCGGTTCTTCCTTGTTCAGCCGCAGCGTGACGTGGAACGGCCGACCGAAGGT
>JBOFFD010000552.1:0-13779 GCA_051648425.1 Planctomycetia bacterium | reverse complement strand
GCCGCTTCCGAGCGATCGACCCGGCGAACGGCGTTCTGTTCCGCAACCAGTGCTTTCGCGCGAAGAACGGCGACCTCTTCGCCGCGATTGGATGGCTCGACGGTTAGTCGTTTCCCGAGTCGGTGAAGGCCGTCGCCGTACAACTTGGGATGGCCGACGGACCGCCAGCGCCGTCCGCAAGTCGTTGAAGAATCATTAAATCGGCTTGAAAGACTTGATTTCTAGGCGGGGCGTGAAAATGGAGGATAGGGGACTTGAACCCCTGACCTCTTGCATGCCATGCAAGATCAGCGATGACGCAACATCCAACAACGCAAACACTTCCGCCGCCACCCCAAGCCCGCTTGCTCCAATGCTTGCACCAACCGCGCCGTCTTACACACCGTCTTCGACCGATGAACCCATCGGTTGCGGTTCTGAACTTCGTTCGCCATACGCCGTCTTATCACCCGACATTGCTCGGCTGGTCGAAGCGTGGTCGTCGCTGCCGCCGCATATCAGGGCCGCCATTCAGTCGTTGGTCGACGCCTGCGTCCCCGACGGCGTGTCGCGGCCCGCCGCCCGTTGAACAGTACGTGGTTTCGGTATCGCTTTGGAAGAAGTCGGCCACCTTGCGACCCGTGCCGTTTTCGCTCCTCCGAATCGGGGAGCGAAACAGTTCGGGCGCTGCAAACCGTCCGGCATCCAACCCCACGGACGAAGCGGGCGTTTTCCCCTTCTTGGTGGAATACCCGCCGGCATGGACTGCGGGACTTTTCCCCACCTGACCCGCCGTTTCAAGACGAGTAAGACTTGCCGCCGGCCGTTTCACGCTTCGCCGCCAGCCGACGGCCGCCAAAGCAGGCGATGGGGGGGCGAATCTCCGGGCGTTTCGGCGGACAGTCACGGCGACCCACGCGTGCAAAAACTCACCGAGTTTTGGTGGCAATTTCTCGGAGGATCGAACGTATACAATATCTACGGCACACGCGGGACTGATCCCCCGCGCACGGCCGGTCGGCGCGGCGTCTTCTCTCTTGGACGCCCGCGCCGGCCGGCCGTCGCCGTTCCAACAAGAGAGAACCCACCCATGCCGGTGCAAGTCCACCATCTTCCGTTGTCGACCGATCCTGAACTGGACCAATACGAACGATTCACGAACTTGGTCCGCTGCTACCGGACGGTAAAGTCCTTCCATGACGACGGCGTCGCCGCTTGGACTGTCTTGACGAAATCTGGCGACGGGTCTTACGATCCCGCCGAAGTGGTCGCCGCCGACAACCGGTTCAGACCTTCGTTCGACCGCTTCGTGTGGATGAAGCCTGAACTCGGGCTAGGCGAAGTTCCCAACACTTCGCGTCCCCTGCATCTTCCGCTCGATCCTGCCGTCGCCGATCGACTTCAGAAGTTCGCAGCCTTCGTAAAAGCGACGGACGACCTTAAAGACGAATCCAAAAACCCATCGTTTTTACAATTTGCGCAGGACGTCAGAGATGCGTTCGGGCAGTCTCGTCCGAGATACCCCGTCGTCCACGAAGCGGAGCAGGTGTTCCAGCGAAACTTGCTCCCCGGCGGCTACTGGTGGACGGTGAAGCAGTCGGTCGACGCGCTCTATGAATCGCTCACCGCCCTCGGCGTCAAACCGTCGACTATCGACCTCGCCGCCGATCCATTGCCCGAACCGCTCGACCTGTTCAATACTTCTCGTTTCAGGCCGGTCGTCGCTGACGCATGGGGATGTTTGGCTTCGTTGGACGACCTAGCTCAGTGCGACTTGCACACGGAATCCAAGCGTCTACGTGACGATTGGTGGAAAACAGAATCCAAGATACGTGAACGTGTGATCGGCGCTCCGCCGCCTCACCGTGACAAGTCCAATGTTTACTGGCGGAAGGCGACGAGTCAGAGCGTCTATCAGGACGCCTTGGGGAAAGCGCGGGCGACGGAAAACGAATTTGTCCGGCTGATGACGGTTCGGGAATGGTACGTGTTGCCTTTGCGCTTGTTCACGGCCATCGAACGACGGTTGTACGACTACGCAAGGTCTCGCCTTCACTACGCCGTTACAGACTTCGCCCGCATCGAACGGGAACTGTTTTCGGCCTATGGGATTCCGGTCCTTGACAACTGGGTTTCACAACACCCCTTGACGATGCAAAGTGTGTTGGACGCGCCAGAGGCGTCCAACATCACATCCGAGTCGCTGACCCATTCGGCGAACAGGGAATGTACCACGGACGGCGCCCGAGAAAACGAATCGCCGGTCCGCCATACCCTTGCCGAAAGTGGAAACGCGGGACTGATCCCCCTAGGACCGGCTGACGCGCCAACCAAGAGAGACCCCAATATGAACAACGCCGCCGCCATCAACGATTCCGCCTTGGAAGTCGACAACCTCATTCGCTGCTGTCAGACGCTGCATGCTTTGGATTCCGACGGCATGGCGGCATGGAACATGTTGGCATCGCTCAAGGGAACGGAGTCGGTGGATGCCGTCAAACGTCTGCTTCAAGCGGAACGGCGTTCGATTCAGCGTTACCGTGACTTAGACTCGGAAATAGAACACGGCAGCCTCGACCTTCCGTCGACGGGCGAGGTCGGGATCGAAGTGGGTGCGGCAACGGACGCTTTGCAACAACTGAGGCGAAAACTGTTCTACGGAGAAATGGGCGGTGTCTGCGGCGAAATTCTTGACGAATTGAACTGCAAGCAGACCCCCCAAAAGTACCTTGTTGACCTTGCCAAGGTGGAGCGGCGAAGCGGCGAGCAACTCTGCATCGACCGCTTCAAAGCGAATAGACGGGATGACGACGAATGGTCGTTGCTTCGTCGGGCGATGGAGCACTTCCGGCAGGCGCTGCGACTAACCGGGGTAGACCCGGAAAGCATCAGCTACGACACTACGCCGCTTCCGCCTGACTTGGAATTTCTCGATGCCCACCGCTTCCTACCAGCAGTGGCGGATGCGCTGCCTCAATTCACCGCATTGAGCGAAGAAGAACAAGTCGAAGTTCACGTTCAATACTTGAACGAGATGAAGAGCCGTCAGCGTTCGTTCCGTTCAAAGCAATCGAGCGATGCTTGCGAGGACTCGACGGGAAATAAAGACCCGCGATGGAGAGCGATCCAGCGTCGTATTCGGAACTCCAAGGCCGAGCTTGAAATGGCTTTCGTGCGGCTTGAGACGCTCGATCGTGTTCGCGGCTGGAGTTTCATCCCATTTGCGCACTTCATCGGTAAAGAACGAGCATTTCATGACGAAGTGACTGGCCGAATCTCTGAGGCCCAAAACAGCTACGACCAAGAGCGGAGCAAAGCGATACGTGCTTTTAATGCGCCAAACAGACACGGCTTGCTGATTCCCGATGAAATTGTCGGCCGCTTGGATCAAGTTCCGGCGAGTACCGTAAGTCGCCTCAACGACAGTGGACCGCTTGCTCAAAACAGTTTCATCGGCGACGATCAATCCGACATCGCCACGCCGCCAGAAACGGAATCCGCCGAAGTCGAACCCGCGAACACGGCCGATTCCGTTGGCGACGCTGCTTCTACGGCAGCAGTGATCGAGACAGAAACCCAACGACGACAAAGGTTCGTTTACGAGCAACATGCCAACGGGGTAGCCATAAAGACGATTCTGACCGAGACGAACCGTCTATTCCCCGATGTCCCATTGACGGATTCGCAAGCGGTTTCCAAAGATGCCCGACGGTACGCCGAAAAGCACGGTCTTTCTTTCGTCAAACGCAAGAAGGGCGACTAATCCTTCAACAGCGAGGCTTCTGCCACATCCTCTTGCCACATAACGCCACATAACGTCACATCCAACTGTCACATCATGGTACTTGTTTACGCGATTTGAGAAGTTAAAGTCTTAGTCGTGTGGGCAACATCGCCCGCGAACGACTAGGAGCGACAAATTATGACCTCTCCCCCCATCGCGGCCGACGGCCGCACGTCTCACATGGTCGACCCGGCCGGCGTGGCCGGGTTGCTTTCCGTCAGCGTCAAGACGGTGCGTCGCATGATCGACGCCGGGAAGCTGCCGCCGCCCACCAGGGTCGGCCGGTTGATTCGCTGGCGTCGGGCCGACGTGCTGCTTTGGATCGACGCCGGTTGTCCCACGCCCACCCGTAAGAAAGGGGGCGGGCGATGATCGCACTTCCCAACAATCATTCAGAAGGCGACCGTCTGAAACGGTTGGCGTTGAAGCGGCTGAAACGCCGTCGCAACTTCTATGTCCGTCGCGGCTGTCGAGCGATGATCGAACGGTTGTTCGTCTTCGGCGAAGCGACGATGGACGACGTGCGCGCCGTCGTCGAACTGCCGCCGGGCGTCGATCCGAAGTTGTTCGGGGCCGTGGCGAGCACGCTGCGGTCGGCCGGGGTCGTCAGGTCCATCGGCTACACCAAGACGAAGCGGGCCGTCGCCCACGCCCGGATGCTGAATCGCTGGCGCTTGGCGGACCCCGACGCCGCCCGTCGTTGGCTGGCGACCCATCCCGTCGAAGCGGACGCCGAGCCGGCGGCCGTGGACCCTGAAACCGTCAACTAAGTTCCCACCCAAGAAACGCAATCGGCGGACGTGACAGCGTCCGCCGGTGCGAGCCGTTTACATTGGAGCAAACGACGATGGATTACACCAAGATTCTATCCGCTGGGAACGCTGGCGGCGACGATTTCGATGACTTGTTCGCTAAGACGAAGGCGGTCGACACCTTTCAACCGCTGCCGGACGGCGTTTACGAGTGCCATGTCGACGCCGGTGAACTGACGGCGGCGAAGACCGGGACGAAGTGTTACCGGTTGAAGCTGCGGGTGCTGGACGGCGACCATGCCGGCCGGCTGTTGTGGAAGACCCTTTGGTTGTCGCCGGCGGCGCTGCCGCGCTCCAAGGCCGAGCTTGAGAAACTCGGCGTCACCACGTCGGCGCAGATGCGGCGGCCGTTCCCGCCGGGGGTCGTCGTGCGGGCGGTCGTCAAGGTTGAACCGGATCAAGACGGCGAACCGCGAAACGAAGTCAAAAAGGTGGCCGTGGTGCGGATCGAATCGCCGAGTGATCCGTTCGCGCTGGACGCCGAGCCTTCTGTCGACGACGGCGAGGTGACGGCGTGACCACCGACCGACGACCAGGCTTTCGGGTCGTCGGCGGGTTGTACGGTGCGCGGACGCTTTGCGATCATCGCAAGGCGTTCGCGGCCTACGCCGCCTTCGACGACTCCGTCCGCCCCGGCGGCGAGGCGTACCTTTCCCAATTCACGTTTGGAGCGGAGATGACGAAGCGGGCCGACGCCTACCGCCGCCTCGCCGTCAAGGGCTACGACGGACCGACGGGCGCCGATTGGCTGGGGGTCGACATCGACGCCGCCGACTTGGAACAGGCCCGCCGCGACGTGTGCCGATTCGTCTTCAAGGCGGCGGAGCTGCTGGACGCCGACCCCGACGCCGTGCCGATCTATTTCAGCGGGTCGAAAGGTTTCCACGCTTACTTGCCCACTTCGCTTGGGGGTGCGATGGAACCGGCCGTCGGCTTCCACGTCGTCGCCCGGCGGTTGGTGGCGATGGTCGCTGCGGCGGCCGACGTGCGGGTCGACGAAAGCGTCTACGACACCGTTCGGGCCTTTCGGGCGCCGAACACCCGCCACCCGAAAACCGGCCTATTTAAGCGGCGGTTCATGCTCGATGAACTGATGCACCAGAGCGTCGATGGAATCCTTTCGGCGGCGAAGGAACCGTTGGGGACCGAGCTGCCCGACGCCCCCGCCCGCTCCAAAGCGGCGGCCGATCTTTGGTCGAAGGCGGGCGAACGGGCGGCGGAGGACCGACCGGCGCGGGCGGCGGGGGCGACGACGCGGACGCGGCTGATGCGCGACACCGAAGAACTGATCCACGGCGAACCGGTGGACGCGAATCGGGCAGTGCGGGTCTTCTCGGCGGCGGCCGACTTGGGCGGCTTCGGCTCCCCCGACGGCTTGGCGTTCGCCTTGTTGGAACGGCCCGCGTTGGCGTTGGGGCTGTCGTCGGCGGAAGTCGAGCGGCAGATACGGTGCGGGCTGGAACGCGGCCGGCGGACCGACGCGGCCGGTGACGCGGAACCGTCAGCGCCGACCGACCCCGCGCAGCCCGTTGCAACGGCGTTGACGAACGCCACAACAAAACGCGACACCCAAGAAAAGGGGCTGTCTGCCGCGCCGCCTCTTGCGACGGCGTTGGCGAACGCTTGGGCGCGGGTGGCGCCGGTCGCCGTCGTCGATCCACCGCCCGCGCCGTTGGAACCGGTCCATCCGCCGATCGGCGCGGCCGTGTTCTTCCGCGACGCGAAGGGCCGACCTTGCCGACCGCAAGACGCGGCGTTGTGGACCTGGGAAGGCGACAACCCGTCCTACGGCGTCGGCCGCTTCCCCGTCGAGCGGTTGGCTCGGTTGGCGCCGCACGAACGCTGGGTGGGGGCATACCGTGCCGACTGACGCCCCCTTCGTCGTCGCGGCCGACCTCATGGCGGGCTGGCGCCACGACGTGCTTCACGGCGAACCGCCGCCGACGTTCCCCATCGGTTTGGACCCGGTCGATTTCGGCCTGGGGCCGGGCCTGCTCACGCTCTTGGGCGGCGCGCCGGGGGCCGGCAAGACGGCGTTCGTCATGCAAGCCGTGCTGCACGCTTTGGAGTCGACGCCAACGGTGCGGGCGTGCGTGCTCAACGTCGAGATGCCGCCCGCCGTGCTGTTGGAACGACAACTGGCGCGATTGGCGGGGGTCGACTTGGCGCTGATCCGCAAACGCCAACTGGCCGACGCCCACCGGCCGAGCGTTGAAGCGGCGGCCGACCGGCTTGCCGCCCTCGCCGATCGGCTGGCGTTCGTTCAGGGGCCGCCGACGATGGATTCCGTGCGACGGGCCGTCGTCGAAACGCGGTCGACGCTGCTGGTCTTGGACTACATCCAAAGGATCGCGCCGGCCGACGCCAAGTCGGAAAAGACCGCGCAACTGGAAGCGCACATGACGACGCTGCGGACGTTCGCGGCCGCCGGGCTGGCGGTGTTCGTGGTGGCGGCGGTCGGTCGGCAGAAGAGCGACCAGGGGCGGTCGAGTTACGCGGGACTCAACCTCGCCAGCTTTCGCGGGTCGTCGGAACTGGAGTACGGGGCCGACGCCGCTTGGCTGTTGGCGCCGGACCAAGACGCCCGCTTCGTCTCGCTGGCGTGCGTGAAAAATCGGTACGGCGACCTCGCCGAACATCGGCTGCGGTTCGACAAGCCGTTCCAACGGTTCACGGTCGCCGACGACGGGAACGATGAAGACGAAGTGGTCGGACGCCCCCAACGCGACCACGGGCGGAAGTCGCGGCGACGCGGCGGACCCACCCCCGCCGACCTGGAAAAGCACTGGTCGAAACCGGCCGCCGGAGCGATGAAACCGGTTTCCACCTTGGAGGACGGCGACCTATGACCGCCAAGCCGAAGGCGAACCGTAGCGAACGGTTCAAGCTGCTGAACACGTTCGTCGACCACGCCGCCCGCTGCTTCAAGCCGATCGACGGCATGGTCTGGCTGGTGCTCTTCCGCGACGCCCGCCCCACCCGCGACGGCGGCGGGCTGGCGACCACCTCCGTCGGTTGGATCGCGGAACGGGTCGGCGTCTGCGACCGGTCGGTCTATGGCTCGCTGCGGCGACTGGCGGCCGCCGGCCTCATTGAACAGAAACGGCGTGGCGGACAGGGTCGCGGCGTGTCGGTCTGGAAACTCGTGGCGCAAAAGTCAGTCGCCGACCAACCTGCAAAAGCGTTCAGCGAGCAACCTGCAAAAATCGGTATGTAAAGGATGAACAGGCGTGCAGCCTATCCAGAATGGAATCCATAGACGCCGCGCCATCGCGGGCGGGCGTCGTGTAAGGAAGTTAGGAAGTCGACCGCCGCCTGCGACCGACTTGATTCCACTGCGGCCGTCGTCGTCGTCGACCGCTACAACACGACCGCACTTTCATCCAACGTCGGAACCCCGCCATGCCATTGTCTTGGAACGAGATACGCTCGAACGCCATCGCCTTCACCCGCGAATGGGCGGAAGAAACCCGCGAAGAAGCCGAAGCCAAGTCGTTTTGGGACGCCTTCTTCAGCGTCTTCGGCGTGAAGCGGCGGGCGGTCGCCAGTTTTGAAGAACCGGTCAAGAAGCTCAGCGGAACGTGGGGCTTCATCGACCTGTTCTGGAAAGGTCGCCTACTTGTCGAACACAAGAGCCGTGGCAAGCCGCTCGACAAAGCGAATTCGCAAGCGATGGAATACATCCAAGGCTTGAAGAACGCCGGCCGGGACGCGGAACTTCCGCAGTACGTCATCGTCTCGGACTTCGCCCGCTTGGCGCTGCACGACTTGGATACCGGCGAGTCGGTCGAGTTTCCGCTGTCGGATTTTCCGGCGCGGGTGCATTTGTTCGCCTTCATTCCCGGCTACAAGCTGCACTCGCTGACGCCGCAAGACCCGGTCAACATCCAAGCCGTCGAATTGCTCGGCAAGCTGCACGACGCCCTCGAAGTCGGCGGCTACGGCGGTCACGACCTCGAACGCTTTCTGGTGCGCGTCCTCTTCTGCCTGTTCGCCGAAGACACCGGCATCTTCGACCCGGAAGCGTTCAAACTGTTTGTCGAAAACCACACCAAGGAAGACGGTTCCGACCTTGGTTCGCAAATGGCGAGGCTTTTCCAAGTTCTCGATACGCCGATCGAAAAGCGGTCGAAAAACCTGCTGGAAGAGTTGGCCGCTCTCCCCTACGTCAACGGCCGTTTGTTCGCCGACCGGCTCGACATCGCCGACACCACGCGGCCGATGCGCGACGCCCTGGTGACGTGCTGCGGTCTGGACTGGAGCCGCATTTCCCCGGCCGTCTTCGGTTCGCTCTTCCAAAGCGTCATGGAGCCGAAGGAACGACGGCGGATCGGCGCCCACTACACCAGCGAACGCGACATCTTAAAGTTGGTGCGCAGCCTCTTTCTCGACGACCTGCGCGCCGAGTTCGACCGTCTGACGGCGTCGAAAGGAACCCAACGCACGATTCGGCTGCGTGAGTTTCAGGAAAAACTCGGCCGATTGACGTTCTTCGACCCGGCCTGCGGCTGCGGCAACTTCCTCGTCGTCACTTACCGCGAACTTCGCCTGCTTGAAATCGATGTCTTAAAGGTGTTGAAAACCGACGGTCAGCGTGTGCTGAACGTCGCCGACCTCTGCCACGTCAACGTCGATGCGATGTACGGCATTGAAATCAGCGAGTTCCCGGTGCGCATCGCCGAAGTCGCCCTATGGCTGGTCGACCATCAGATGAACCAGCGGCTCGGCGAAGCCTTCGGCGAATCGTTCGTCCGCCTGCCGCTCGACAAAAGCGCCACCATCCGCCACGCCAACGCCCTGCGCCTCGACTGGAACGACGTTCTTCCCGCCGCCAAGTGCGGTTACGTGCTTGGAAACCCGCCGTTCGTTGGCCCCCGTCAACAGTCCATCGAAAACAAAGAAGACTTGAGGTTGGTCACCGGAAAACTTAAAGGTGTCGGGGAACTTGACTACGTGTCTGCCTGGTACTTTAAGTGCTGCGACTATATTCAGTTTTCGTCAATTCAGGCGGCGTTCGTGTCAACGAACAGCATTACGCAGGGCGAGCAAGTCGGAATTCTCTGGAAAGAGCTTCTCGGTCGAGGTCTAAAAGTCAATTTTGGCCACAGAACATTCGGTTGGAAGAGCGAGGCTCGTGGCCCCGCACACGTTCACGTTGTGATTGTTGGATTCAGCTTTGTTGATGTGGCTAGGAAGCACATTGTCGACTATGAGAAAGGTTTGTCTAACCCATCTAAGGCTGATGTTTCTTGTGTAAACCCCTATTTGATCCAGTTCGGGGACGTTCTTCTTGACTCTCGGTCGAAACCCCTATGCAATGCACCGTCATTTTCTTTTGGAAACATGCCAAACGATGGGGGCGCCTTACTCTTTGACGATGTTGAGAGAAATGACATTCTTGCAAAGGATCCGGAAATTGAAAGCTTCATTCGACCGATTCTTGGCTCAAGAGAGTTCATTCGTGGATTGAAGAAGTGGTGCTTCTGGCTCGTCGACATTTCACCGAACGAACTGAAACGGCACCCCGTAGTCCTTGAACGACTGCGATTGGTGCAAGCTAGCCGGGCTGCCAGCACTCGGCCGGCTACTATAAAACTTGCAAATGCACCGAGCAGGTTCGGTGAAATCCGACAGCCCAAGAAAACCTATCTTGCGATTCCAAAGACTTCTAGTGAGAATCGACGCTTTATCCCAATGGCATTTCTGGACCCCACTATTATTGCTGGGTCGGAATTGTTTACTTGTGAAACCGCAGAAATGTACCACTTTGGCGTGCTGTCTTCCACGATGCACATGGCCTGGGTGCGTCAAGTTTGCGGCCGACTGAAGTCCGACTATCGTTACTCCAACAAACTCGTCTACAACAACTACCCGTGGCCGATGGATTTGGCCGACTCGCAACGGAAGGCCGTCGAATCCAAAGCCCAAGCGGTCCTCGACGCTCGGCAACAGTTCCCCGACGCCACATTGGCCGACCTCTACGACTCGTTGGCGATGCCGCCGGCGTTGTCCAAAGCGCATGCGGACCTCGACCGGGCGGTCGAGCGCTGCTACCGGAAGGAACCGTTCACTTCCGACCGGGAGCGGGTGGAGTATCTCTTCGGCCTGTACGAACGTCTGGCGACGCCGTTGACCGCAGTTCCAAAAAAGCAGCGAGGCGTCGGAAAGAAGAAAGCCGACGACTCGTGATGGAGGGGGGGGCGGTCGAATCCCTGACGGTTTCCGCCGACAGCCGACCTTCCCGCTTTGTGTGCGCGCCCGCAGATTTTCAGAGCGTTTTCACCGGGCTGACGAGACGGTGAGAATCTCCGGGCCGTGCGAAAAGACGCACACTTAGAGACGCACTTGCAAGATGTCTCGGCGATGCGGTCGGCGTTCTCCAAGATCGAATCGGCTCCGCAGTCGATGGCGCGTCTGTGCGAGACAATAGGTGCGACATGGCGAGGTGGGGACCGAAAGAGCGCGGCCCAAAAGACGCAATTCAGAAAACGCGACGCCGAGCGGCGGGAAGCAAAAACTTCGGCGTCACAACGTCGGTTGACGAGAGGACGAAGCGGGCCGAAGCCGGTGGCCGCCTCTGCGGAAACAACCACGCCGGGCGTGATGTAGCATCAATCGGAGCGACGACGGTTTGGGCGCTCCCTTGGTGTCAGGTTCTTCCGGCACTCCCCCACTCCAAGGGGGTCGCAGCATCGCACCGCTTCCCTGTGCGTCGTGAAAAATCCAAGGTTTCATCGATCAAGTTCGTCGGAGGATTGCTGAAATGGCCACCGTCTTTCGCAAGGCGTTCACGAAGCCGATGCCCGCCGACGGCGAGTTCTTCGACAAGAAGGGCGAGCGGTTCGTCAGGTGGCGGACGGCGGCCGGGGCGGCACGGGTCGGCTGGGTCGTCGCCGGGCGCGACGGCGTCGAGCGGGTCGCCATTGAGGCGGCGACGTACACCGCGAAGTATCGAGACTCGGCCGGCGTCGTGCGGGAAATCTCCACCGGCTGCCGCGACGAAGCGAACGCCCGCAAGGTGCTGGCCGACCTGCTGCGGCGGGCCGAGCGGGTGAAGTCGGGGGTCGTCTCGGAAGCCGAAGACGCGATGGAGGACCACGCCGCCGACCCATTGGCGAAGCACGTCGCCGACTACCTCGACGCCCTGGAGGGTCGCGGGACCGGCAAGACGCACCGCGACAACCAACGGCGTTATCTCGACAAAACGGCGGCCGAGTGCCGGCTGTCGCGGCTCGGCGACCTGCGGCGGGAACCGGTCGAACGATGGTTGGCCGCGAAGGGGCGCGACGGCATGGGCGCCCGCACTCGCAACGCCTACCGCCACGCCCTCAACTGGTTCGCCAACTGGTGCGTCGAAGTCGGTCGGCTGTCTGCGAACCCGGTCGCTCGAATCCCGGTGCTGAACGAAAAGACCGACCCCAAACGCCGCCGTCGGTCGCTGAACGAAGTCGAATTGGCGCGGCTGTTGGACGCCGCCCGCCGCCGTCCGCTCGACGAAGCATCCACCATCCGCCGGGGGAGGAACAGCGGCACGAAGCGGGCGGACGTGAAACCCGCCACCCGCGAAAAGCTGGAACGGCTCGGCTGGGAACGGGCGCTGATTTACAAGACGCTCGTCATGACGGGGCTGCGGCTGAACGAACTGCGGACGCTGACGGTCGACCGGGTGACGCTCAACGGCCCGACGCCTTCCCTGGTGCTGGAAGCCGCCAACGAAAAGAACCGCAACGGCTGCACCATCCCGCTGCGGGCGGACCTCGCCGACGACCTGCGGGAATGGCTCGACGACCGCCGCAGACGGGCCGCCAAGCCGACGCTGCGGCTGAACGGCACGAAGTCCGATCCGCTGGCGGGAACGCCGCTGGTGGCCGTACCGACGGCGATGATTCACGTCTTCGACCGCGACTTGGCGGCGGCCGGCATCTCTAAACGCGACGACCGGGGCCGGATCGTCGACCTGCACGCCCTGCGAACGACGTTCGGCACACTGTTGTCGAAGGCGGGCGTCCAACCGCGCACCGCTCAAGAGGCGATGCGGCATTCCGACATCAAGCTGACGATGGGCGTCTACACCGACCCCCGCCTCTTGGACGTGCAGGCGGCGGTCGAAGCGCTGCCGCCGCTCTCCCTAACCCCCAACGGGAAACCGTCCGCCGGTGAACTGGCGTCCACCGGAACCGAGAACGGCCGCAGCCGCAATGCGGCCAACCCCGCTTCGCCGCTTGCACCAATGCTTGCACCAACTACGGGCCGGAAGAGGCAAAAACCGTCAACTACTGACCATTCGTCCAAGGGGACGGATGAACAGGAAGCAACTGTCGTCGATGGTTGCAAGTCGTTGGAGTATCAGGAAATCGGCTTGAAAGACTTGATTTATAGGCGGGGCAGGAAAATGGAGGATAGGGGACTTGAACCCCTGACCTCTTGCATGCCATGCAAGCGCTCTCCCAACTGAGCTAATCCCCCGAGTTCTTCGGTCGGTACATCCTACATCGTTTTCGCGGGCGGTCAATCAATCCGTCGCGATTTCCTCGACACTTTTCAGTCGGCGGCGCCGAGGGCGATCGGTCGACCGTGGTACGACCCGCCGTGGGCGGGAACGGTTCGCGCCCCACCGAAAGCGCGGGGTTAAACGGACGAATCCGGCGGCGGGCGTCGGCGGGGGCGCGTGGGTCGCGTAGAACTACTCCCGTCTTCGTCGCGCCGCGATCGAAACCGCGCCGGCCGCCGTCGCTTGCCTGGGAGGCCGTCGACTTGTCTCTTCGCACCCGAATCCTGGTGTTGATCCTCGCGCCGTTTCTGGCGTCGCTCGCGCCGTCGACATGGGTGTTGCTGTCGACCGCCGAGCAGGCGGTGCTGCGGCAGACCGAACTGGACGGCCAGGTGATCGCCGCCATGTTGGGGCGGGCGGTCGATTTCGCGGCCGCCGTGCCGCGGCAGATGGAGGAAGCGCTGGGGCGCGAGATGGTGGTGAACGCGCGGCTGGCGGCGGAACTGGTGGCGGTCGCCGAGGCGGCGAAGTTGCCGCCGGCGGAAATCAACAAGCGGCTGGCCGCGGTGGTCGCCGAGGGGGGCGTCGACGAAATCTGGGTGACCGACGAGACGGGCCGCGCTTATTTGCACTCGCGGCCGGGCGTGGAGTTCACCTTCTCGCCCGACCCGGCGAAACAGCCGCAGGCGCACGAGTTCACCGCGCTGCTGCGG
>JBOFFD010000551.1:0-1848 GCA_051648425.1 Planctomycetia bacterium | reverse complement strand
TGAACCGCGCCGCCCGACACGGTTTCCGATTCAGTCGTCAATTCGCCGGAGGAGAAGGTCGCGCCGTGGATGCCGTCGCGGCCGGTGCGACCGCCCATCGCCACGATCAAATCGCCCGGCGCCACCTTGCCGAAACACTTTTCCGCCGGCAACAAGCCGACGACCCCGCAGAAGACCAACGGGTTCCCGAGGTAGCGGCGGTCGAAAACGACCGCCCCGTTGACGGTCGGGATGCCCATTCGGTTGCCGTAGTCGCGGACGCCGGCGACGACCCCGCGCAGCACCCTCGCCGGGTGCAGGACGCCCGCCGGCAGGTCTTCGTGCAGAACGTCCGGTGGCGCGACGCAGAAGACGTCGGTGTTGCAGATCGGTTTGGCGCCCAAGCCGGTGCCGAGCGGGTCGCGGATGCAGCCGCCCAGCCCCGTGTTGGCGCCGCCGTAAGGTTCAATGGCCGACGGATGGTTGTGGGTTTCGACTTTGAAACAGACGTTCCATTCGTCGTCGAACTTGACCACGCCGGAGTTGTCGCGGAAGACGCTGACGCACCAATCCTTCTTCAGATCGCGCGTGGCCTTCATGATCGTGTCTTTAAGAAGCCCGTTGCGGCTCGACTCGCCGTTGTACTCATACGGGCCGCGCAGCGTCTTATGCGAGCAGTGTTCCGACCAGGTCTGCGCGATCGTTTCCAACTCGACGTCGGTGGGGTTGCGGCCGAGCCGGGTGAAGTGGTCGCGCACCGACCGCATCTCGACGATGTTGAGATACAGTTGGCCTTCCTTGCTCAGTTTCTCAAGGGCGGCGTCGTCCATGCCGATCATCGGCACGGTGATCTTCGTGAAATGATACGTCGATCCGGCGCGGAGATGGTCGGGCGACACCGAGCCGAAAACGATCTGATCCACCGCTTCGTTGGCCAGCGTCTTCCGCGCGATGAGATCCAAGACTTCGACCCGAGCGCCGTCGAACTGAAACCGTTGGAAGGTGCGAACGAACTCGACCGGCAGCCCCTGCGCCCGCAACGCGGCGAGGGCCGACAGCGCCGGCGGGTCCATGACGCCGGGCTTTTTAAGGATGGTGACGGTGGCGGCGTCGAGCCGTCGGTCCGCCGCCGGCGCTACCACGGCGGTTTCAACGACGGGGTCGAGCAGCAGACGGTCGACGGCCGACCGCGCCTCATGGGCGTCGAGTGAGCCGCCCAGCAAGTAGCCGCGCGAGGCGTGAAAGCTCGGGGGCGGGACGTCGAACCGGCTTTTCAGCAGGTGGGTCAGCTCGGCGACGCCCGCGGCGGCGCGCGCGGCGCCAGGGTCGACGCGGCCCGGATCGACCGTGATGCTAATTTCCCAGAGCGTCGCGGCGTTGTTTGCCATCGCTAAGAAGCTTCCTAAGAGCGGCGGCGTTCGACGCCGCCAGTGCGGAGCGAAAATCATTCAATCGATGCTGCAAGTCGCCAAGGGCGCGCAACATCGCTTCACGGTTTTGCAGTAAGATCGGCGTCCAGAGGTCGGGGTCGCCGGCGGCGATGCGGGTCGAATCGCGGAAACCGCCGCCGGCGAACGGCAGGTCGCCGGGGTCGACGACGCCGGCTAACGCGGCGGCCGTCAAATGCGGCAGGTGGCTGGTGCGCCCGAGTATCCGGTCGTGCTCTTCCGGGGTGCGTTGTTCGACGTTCATGCCGAAGCCGCGCCAAAAGTGAATGGCGCGTTCGACGACGTTTTCTTCGGTGCGTTCGGTGGGGGTGACGACGCAGAGGCGGTCGCGGAAGAGGTCGGGGTCGCCGGCGGCGGGACCGCTTTTATGGCTGCCGGCGATCGGGTGACTGCCGACGAACCAACGATGGCCGTCGTCGAA
>JBOFFD010000550.1:0-3345 GCA_051648425.1 Planctomycetia bacterium | reverse complement strand
CGCCGGCGATCACCGGTTCCAGGTTGAAGCTTTCGCCGATGCGGTGGTCGGTGCAGCGGTTCTGCGGGAAGTTGTAGGTGCGGATCCGTTCCGAGCGGTCGCCCGAGCCGATGAGCGACCGGCGCGTCTGGTCGCGTTCGGCCTGTTGCTGCCGCTGCATCATATCGAACAACCGCGACCGCAGCATGCGCATCGCCTTGGCGCGGTTCTTGTGCTGGCTGCGTTCGTCTTGGCAGAAGACGACCAGTCCCGACGGTTTGTGGGTTAGGCGGACGGCGCTGGAGGTTTTGTTGACGTGCTGGCCGCCGGGGCCGGAGGAGCGGGTGGCTTCCATTTCAACGTCTTCGGGACGGATGTCGAGGTCGACTTCCTCGGCCTCGGCCAAGACGGCGACGGTGGCGGCCGAGGTGTGGATGCGCCCCTGGGCTTCGGTTTCCGGCACCCGCTGCACCCGGTGGCCGCCCGATTCGTAGCGCAGTTCCCGGAAGGCGTCGTCGCCGGTGATCGATACGACGATTTCCTTGTAGCCGCGCTGCTCCGAAACGGACGCCTCCATGATCTCCAACTTCCACTCGCGGATTTCCGCGTAGCGGCGGTACATCTCGAACAGGTCGCGCGCGAACAGCGATGCCTCTTCGCCGCCGGTGCCGGCGCGGATTTCCAGGATGACGCTCTTCCGCTCCTCTTCGGGGCGGGTGAGCAGAATGTCGATCAGCTCTTCCTGAAGCTCTTGGCGCTGCAGCTCCAGGCGGGCGATCTCTTCCTGGGCGATGTCGCGCCAGTCGGGATCGGAAAGAAGGTCGCGCGACTGCGCGAGCTGCCCCTCCACCTCTTTGAAGCGGCGGTAGCGTTGGGCGACCTGCGCCAAGCGAGCGTGCTCGCGCGCGATCGTGTTGAAAAGCTCAGGGTTGGCGGCGACCTCGGGGTCGGCCATCCGTTGTTCCAGCGCGTCGTAGTCGACGAGCATCTGTTCGAGCCGGTCCCAAATCATCCGCGGTCGCGCCCCAAGCCAAGAAACAAGCCGACCCCCGGCGACGGCCGTAGCGGCGACGTCGCGGGGGGCGGGTCAAGGACGATCGACGGCGGCGGCGGCTACGACTTGGCCGGAGCGTCCGTGGCCGGAGCGTCCTTGGCGGGCGCGTCCTTGGCGGCGCCGTCCTTGCGGGCGTCCCAGTTGAAGCGCTTACGGAACCGTTCGACGCGGCCGGCGGTGTCGATGAACTTCTGCTTGCCGGTGAAGAACGGATGGCAACCCGAGCAGATGTCGAGGCGAATTTCCAGCTTGGTGCTGCGGGTCGTGAACGTATTCCCGCAGGCGCAACTGACTTTGCAGTCGTTGTACTTCGGGTGGATGTCGGCCTTCATTCCTGGAATCCTTGTACGGGGTGCCGCGCCGAGAGTCGTCAGGCGACGCTGGGGCGATTCGCCGCCCGCGTTCCGTCGCCGTGGAATGGACCCTCGACCGCCGTGCGGCCGACGCCGTCCCGTCGAATCGCCGAACGAAGCGGCCGCGAACGAAACAATATACAGCGCCGGCAAGGCGCGCGGCAAGGGAGAATCTAGCCGGCGATTCTTTTTATTAGAAAGACTAATTTTGTTTCTTGTCGGCGATGAGTCGATACTTTGCCTGGGATTTGCAGCGTCAACCTGGTGATCGACGTTTCCAGAGAAGATAAATCCGATCGTCTTCAAGATCGGGCAGGCAGGAGTTGCCAGTCGTACACGCCCAATTCTGCAATGTCGGCGTGTCCTTCCAAATATCCGGATAGAAATTCGAGAACAAGAACTTCACAAAGTGCCCAATGCTGAGCGGCGCGTGCACTGGTATTCGACAGCAACTTCGAGAAATAGTAAGGTGCGACGCCGGATGATCTGCCTTTGCAGCGGCTGGATCGTAATCGAATCTGAGGGGTCCTTCCAGCCTTACTCGATTCTTGAATTCATCGTCAGCGAATACATCCAACAATTCATCTATTGAATACTCGTCAAGCTCATCGACGGAAAATCTGATCGGGCAGGGATAATACGTCAATCGATGCTTAATTATAGTCGATCCGAAAAAAGTGTAGCCAAGTTGTATAATCGACCCGTCGAACAAAACAGTCGAATACCATCTTCGCGTGAGGATAATTCGATACTCTTCTACGGTGGATTCTTTGCCGAACAGTTCGGAAAGTTCGACGTTGCTGCTCCACGTGACGATTGAGTTGCCATGGCTGGAAATCACAATCGGGACAGTCCGGTCGATCGACAGTCTCGAATACGAAAGAGTGTCGATGAACTGCGCGATTTCGGTTCGCATTTGGGACGGAGTCATTGTTCAATTCTCTGACCATGCGCCGGATCTAATCCACTCTTCGTGTTCCCTTTTGACGTCGTCGTTAAGATCGCCGACATTAATTCCACTCTCTTTAGCATCATCGAGGAGTTCCTTCAGTTTCCTCGAAAATCCATCGCGCTGAATCTGTTCCGCTTCAGAACGGTCTCGTTGTAGTCGCCGTCGCGCTGTCAGTTCGTTTGGGTCAGGCACGACGAACGTCATCTTGAAGTCGTTCGCCTTGATTTGGTTCCACTCCTCCATCAGGAAACGCATCGCCGTCCCGACGCCGCATACGCGGATCCATGCTTTGGATCTCGTTATGGCGGTGAACAGAATATTTCGTCGCCGAACCAGATCAGCGTCAGACCTGCCGGATTGGCAGTAGTCGGCGCCAGCAAAGTACACCATCGGGGCTTCGTTGCCTTTAGCACGATAAATTCCCGAGATTGCGACTGATTTTGAAACAAAGAACTCGCTGGCTGAACTGGTAACCCCGGCGACGTGAGCCGGTACGCCCATCTCTCCAAGAGTGGCGATCAATGACCCAGCATCCGTTGCGGCGGTGACTGGATTCGCGAAAATGACCAAAATATCCTTAGAATCAAGTTCGTCGTCGGTCAAGTTAGTCTTGATTTGCTGCGCGACCCATTTGATTTGTTCTGATTCGGTCGCGAAATATTGAAACTGTACCGCGTCGTCAGATCGAAGTTGTTCTCTGAAAACGTTGGGTGACGAATCATGCCGTCTTGCAAGCGTCACCTCATGTCCGACCTTCAATTCGCCGTTGACTACTTCGCAGCCGATGTCAGACCAAAAGCCGACGTCGTCGAACATTTGGACGAACCCCCCTTTTCGGTAGATGCCGAATCCGAGGCAGTGCGCCGTCGATATTACGCCGGCACGGATGTAAGTCGGTAAGTTTTCGATCGCGACCGGTTTCCTATAATACTTCGCGGCGAGCGGGGTTCAACACCGGGAGGTGCATCGTGCAAGACGAGTATCAAGATCCGCGCGGCTATTCCGAC
>JBOFFD010000549.1:0-2789 GCA_051648425.1 Planctomycetia bacterium | reverse complement strand
CGCTGCCGGCGCTGCGGCAGGTGGTCGACCAGGGGAAGGCCCGGCAACTGGGGGTTTCCGGTCTGCCGCTGAAGGTCTTCGAGACGCTGTTGGAGCGGACGACGCTCGACGTGGTTTTGTCTTACTGTCACTACACGCTGTACGACCGCACGCTGCTGGGGCTGCTGCCGAAGACCGCCGCCGCGGGGGTGGGAGTGGTGGGGGCGTCGCCGTTGGGCATGGGCCTCTTGACGGACGACGGACCGCCGGAGTGGCACCCGGGGTCGGCCGTTCTGAAAGACGCCGCCCGCCGGGCCGCCGCGCTGTGCCGCGCCCACGGCGATTCACTTTCGGAACTGGCGCTGCGGTTCGCGCTGCAACAAGAGAAAGTGGCGTCGACGCTGGTGGGCATGACGAGCGTCGCGGAGGTCGACCGCAACGTGGCGGCCGTCGGCTTGGCGCCCGACCCGGCCTTGCTGGCCGACGTGCAGGCGTTGTTCGCGGAAGTGGCGGAAATCAGTTGGCCGAGCGGCCGACCAGAGAACAACTAAGCGGACGAGTCACGCCTTCCGAGTTACGCCTTCACCGCGAAGCGGAACCGCGAGCGCAGCACCGCCCGGCCCTGTTCGGTGATTTCGGTTTGCGTGACGTCGATTTTCTCTAGGTGTTGCAGATACGGCGAGGCGGCCAACGCGGCGGCGGCGGCGTCGCCCAGCGGGTTCTGTTGCAGGCCGAGGGTTCGCAGACTGCCGAGCACCGGCGACTGCGCCAGCCGCTTGACGCCGTCGTCGCCGATGCGGTTCTTCGACAGGTCGAGATGGTGCAGATTAAGCAGGCTGATCGAATCGGAGATGGCGGCCGCCCCGGAATCGGTGATGCCGTCGTCGCGCATCCCGAGGTTGGTCAACCCGGCCACGTTCGGCGACCCCGCCAGGAAGGCGGCGCCGGCGTCGCCCAGCCGGTTGTAGGTGAGGTCCAGCGAGTGCAGCCGGGCCGTCAGCAGCGAATCGGCCAGCGCCTCGGCGCCCGCCGGACCTACCTTGTTCAGCCGCAGGTCGAGCGCCTTAAGGCCGAGAAAGCCCGGCGCCGCCGCAATGCCCGCCGCCCCTGCGTCGCCGATGTGGCAGTCCCAGACGTCCCACAATACGATCCGGTCGAGGTGTGGCGACTGCGCCATCGCCGCGGCCCCGTCGTCGAACAGCAGGTTGTTCCCCATCAGCAGAGCGTAGAGCGGCGACAGTTTCGCGCTTTCGGCCAGATCCATGGCGGACTCGGCCGTCACGTTCCAGAAACGCAACTGGCGGATGGGCGTGGCGGCGTAGACTTGGTCGGCGACTTCGCGGAAGATCTCCCAACCCCAGATGCGCGCGGTCTGCACCAAGCCGCGGTGGAAGTCGAGCCACCAGACGTCGGGCATTTTCGGCAGCCGGCCGGCCCAATTCTTGCCGTTTTCATCCAGAAGTTCCACTTCGCGCGCCAACAGCTCCGCGCGCTTCGGGTCGTCGTGCGGCATCTTGACCGTCTTACATTGCAGACGGATGAATTCGCCCTGCGGATCCTTCTGGGCGTCGAGCCAGTCGGCGTAGGCGAGACGGGGGGCGTCGTCGTCGGGACGCGCCACGCACTTGGCAAGGAAGGCATCATGGGTGTCGTTCGAAGGCATTTCCATGGCCGGCTCTAACTCCAAGTCCTGCGGTGAACTGTCCGGCTTTGGTTGGGCGTCGTAACCTTCCGTTGCACCGGAAGTGTACCCGGCCGCCAGCGAAGGGGCAAACGACGCCGATGAAAGAGACCCCGCGGACCCCGCCGAATGAAGCGGTCGCCCCGAAGGAAGCGCCCGCCGCGACCGAAGCGCCGGCGACGAAACCGTTCGTGCGGGCGGCGGTGGCGGTCGTTTGGTGGCGCGACCGAGTGTTGGTCGGCACGCGCTCCGAAGGACAGGCGATGGCCGGCTGCAACGAATTCCCCGGCGGCAAGCTGCACGCCGACGAAACCCCCGCCGCCGGGGCCGTGCGCGAGTGCCTTGAGGAAACCGGGCTGGTGGTCGCGCCGCTGGCGGTGCGTCATCGGGTGCGTTACGACTACCCGCACGCCGACGTCGACCTTTGGTTCATCGACGCCCTGTGCGAGGGCTTGCCCGACGACGACGCTCCGCCCGCCGCGACGCCCCCGTTCCACTGGACGCCCGTCGCCGAGTTACCGCGGCTGCGCTTCCCGCCCGGCAACGACGACGTGCTGCGCCAACTGGCCGCCGAGGCCCGCCCGTTGCACCCCGATCCGAGGTTCCAGCGCGAATTCCGTGGCAAGAAATGAAGAAGGACGACCGTCGCCGGCCGTCCCTGTCTTCGTCTTACGCCAGCCGGTCGGTGATCTTACCGATAGGTCCAGCGGGCGTTGTTGGTGCTTTGGATTTCCTTCTCGTCCGGGTTGAAGACGTCGCCCGGCTTCAGGAAGTCCAGCACCAACGTCTTGCGGCGCACTTCTTCTTTCTTCGTCGTCGGATTGGCTTGGCGGGTGTAGCCGTTCGACAGACCTTCCACGTAGACCGAAAACGACTTCGCGCTCATGTCGACGTCCTGCCAGAAGACGACGCCGTAGCGCACCGTCGGCTTGCTTTCCTTCGGCGTCGGCGGAATCGGCTCGGCCGACATCGTGGCGGAGTTCAAGAGCGGCTGCGTCGGATTCTCGCGCAGCGCGACGAACTTTTCCGCCATCGGAATGACGACGTCCGGGTAAGACTGGCCCTTGTCGGTCACCAGCGTGAACCGCGGGATGAGCCGATGCGGTTCGCTCGTCTGGTTCGACACCTT
>JBOFFD010000548.1:0-5728 GCA_051648425.1 Planctomycetia bacterium | reverse complement strand
CCCCGCCACTCCGACAGCCCCGCGATCCGGGCGGCGGGGAGACCGGTGTTGTAGACTTGCTCTAACTCAGCCGCCGCGGAAAGATACCTGGGCGGCCGGCGAGCAGAAGGAACAGCGCCGATGAATGGCGACGGCTTTGACGCTTACGCGATGAACTGGCAGGAAGGGCTGCCGCACCCGGATTGGAGCCGGGTCGAGGCCGGCTTGGCGTTGCCGTGCGAAGACGGCGATTCGTCCGAAGCCCGCCGCGCCGCCTGGACGGCCGCTTGCCGACAATGGCTCGACGCTTTGGGAAGCGCCCTTGAAGACGGCCACACCAGCTATGAATCGACTCACTATCTGCTGCTCGCGGCGGCCGACGACGACGCCGGCCCGCGGTTGCTGAGATTCGCCGAGCAGTGCCGGGCCAAGCTGTCGTCGGCCTTGGACGGCGTCGCCGATTTCGAGGTACTCGGCAAGCAGGTGGTCTTGGACTTTCGCACTCGCGACGATTACTATCGCTACATCTCGCGGTTTTATCCGGAAGGATCACACGGCGCTTCGGGGGGCGTTCATCTCCGCGAGGGATATCCGCACGTGGCGCTTTACGGTAAAGATCTTTGGATGACGGAAAACACGCTGGCGCACGAATCGACCCACGCCGCCCTGCACCACCTCGACATGCCGCAATGGTTGGAAGAGGGGCTGGCTCAGATGTTTGAACATGACATGACGGGCCGTCAACTGTTGATCGTCGACCGCGAAACGGCGGCCAAACATAAGAGATATTGGTCGAAGCACGGCCTGGACGCCTTTTGGAGCGGCGAAGGGTTCTCCCGACCGGGAAAAATACAGGATCTGAGTTATCAGCTCGCCGAGATCATGGTGCGGCTCTTAGTCGAGGAATCGCGGCCGCAATGGTTCGGTTGGGTGCGGGAGCCGCAGCGACGGTTCGTCGCTTTTCTTCGCTCCGCGAAGGCCGATGACGCGGGCGAGGGCGCCTGTCGCGAACACCTGGGCTGCGGCGTCAGCGACTTGGCCGCCAAGTTTCTCGGTCCGCCGTCGACGGACTAGAACAGGTCGGACGGCCGGCGTTAGTCGATCAAGTCGAGCGACAGCGCGGCGTCGACGGCGGGGGCCGACAAGGTTTTCGGCTTGGCCGTCTGCTTTTCCAGCTCGGCGGCGAGGGCGACCTCGGCCGACCGGCCGGGGCGGCGGCGCAGCGTCGCTTGAGCCGACGCGGTTTCGGCGCTGAACGCCGAGTTGCCGCCGTTGCTGCGCGCGGTGTTGGTCATCCGGCCGGCGCGGCCCGACGACCGGTCCCACGCTCGGTATTGCAACGAGATGCGCCCCGCCGACCCGTTGGCGCGGACGAACCGCACGCGGTCGGTCTCGCGCAGAAGCAGCGACCGCGTCGAACTGACGCCGCGGGCGGTCGTCCACGTGCGGCCGCCGTTTAGAGAGAACTCGAAGCGGCCGCGCGACGTGCTGCGAAGCTGCGTGATGGCCACGCCGCGCTGGATGGCGCGGCCTTCCTTCTCGTCGGCGTCGCTGAATGGACCGGCGTCGCCGTCGGCGCTGCGGGCGTCGACCAACCGACCCGACGTCAAGGCGCCGATCGACAGGCCGCCGCTGGAGACGACCGTCGTGACGCGCGGCGGCGGCATGGAGACGTCGAGCACCGGCGCGACGTTGGGCGCGTTGGCGTCGGCCAGCCGGTAGGTCATCGCGTAGTTGCCGGTTTCCAACCCCGGGCCGCTGGTGGGCGAACCGTTGAATTGGCGGTCGTTGAACTTCGAGACGCCGATCAGGTAGAAGCCGGAAACGGTCGTCGTGATGGTGGCGCCCGCGGCCCAGCGACTGCCGATGCCGGTGTCGTCGCTGAAGGCCACTTCCGTTCCGTTCGGGTCGAAAATGGCGACGATCGGGTCGAGGCTGTCGCTGCTGCGAACGTCGCCGCCGACCGCCGCCACGTTCACCGACAGGAGTTGGCCGGCCGACACGGGCACGGCGTAGAAGTCGACGTCGGGCAGGTCGGCGATCGAACCGCGCACTTCCACCACGTTGCCGCCGGGCAGCACCTGCGGCACCGTGCGGACGTTGTTCGATTCGACTTCGGCGACGGTCAAGACCGCCGGCACCGCGCGATCTTCCAGCGCGTCGAATCGAAAGACGGTCGGAGTGGCGGAACGAGGGACGCGATTCATGGGAACATCCTTGTTGTGTCCGCAGCGCTGCGGGGGAAGCCGTCGAGCCGGCCCGCAGGCAGGCGGGGTCGATCCAAGCACGAATCCGTTCACGAACGGTATCGTCGCCGCAACGGCATTCCCCACAGTCCGAACGGAGGTTTGCGTACGATTCACAAGTCGCGCCGGCGGCCGACCGGCAAATAACGAACGGACGGCCCTTTCCGCCGAACGCGCGCGAGCGCGAGCGAAACGACGAATCAGACCACTATTTTAACCGGAATGGACGGTGGTGCGTCAAGTTCTTTTTTTCAGCGGGGAGGAACCGCCCCGCCAGCCGGTAGTGGAATGGGATTTCGGAGACGAAACCGGCGGCCGGCGCCGAAAAAATCCTCAGCGGCCTTGCCGGGCCGGCTGCTCGACGATCGATTCGACGGCGTTCTTGTACGACGGCACCTGAATGGGCGAGACCTGCTTCGCCAGTCCGACGAGTTCCAAGAGGCGGATGAAGCTGTACGTTAGGTCGATTTCCCACCAGCGGTGGCCGTGCGCCGCCGAGCGCGGGGCGGCGTGGTGGTTGTTGTGCCAACCCTCGCCGTTGGTGAGGGCGGCCACCCACCAGTTGTTTCGGCTTTGGTCGCCCGTCGAGTAGTTGCGGTAGCCCCAACGGTGCGACGCCGAGTTCACCAGCCAGGTGATGTGCCAAACGTAGACCGTCCGCACGACGACGCCCCACAGGAACGCCATGACGCCGACTTGCGTCGCCGTCGGCAAGTCGCCGCCGGTGACGACGAGCGCCGTCAGAAACGCCCCGCCGACGATCAGCGCCACATGGGCCGCGTAAAGCTTGACCCAGCGGTTCTTCTTCAAGAGCCACTTATGGAAGCGGTCGGTCAGCAGGTCGGGGACGTACCGTTCGTACATCCTATGGTCGTTCACCTTCGGGTCGACGGTGTAGATCCATCCCATGTGGCCGTGGAAGAAATCCTCCACGGGGCTGTGCGGGTCGTCGGCTTCGTCGCTTTCCTGGTGGTGCTTGCGGTGCACCGCCACCCAATGCAGCGGCGGTCCCTCAAGGCTGCACACACCGAGCGTGACGAAAAATTTTTCGAGCCAGCGCGGCACGACCAACGAGCGGTGCGTGAGCAGCCGGTGGTAGCCGAGGTTGATGCCGATCGACCCGAAAATCGCGTTGCCGACCAGCAGAAACGCCACGCCCCACCAGGTGAAGCAGTACGGCAGAAACGCCAGCGGGACCAGCAAATGGAAGCCGACCAGTACCACGAGCGAAATCGGCCGAACGCGGCGGCGGGCCGGGGGGGCGTCGGCCGACTCGACGACGGCCGACTCGACGTCGGCGGGCGTGTTCAACACGGACGGATCGGCCGGGGATTCGGCCGCGACGGAGTTCAATGACGACACTCGGAGCGTCTCCAGACGTCGGGAAGAGGATGGCGGAACGGTCCGGCCGCATTCTTCCCGTCAAACGACCCCACCCGTGGACGCGGAAGGGAGACGGATCGGACGGTTGGTGTACCAAAGCCCCGCGTCGCCCCGCAAGGCGTACGACCGGGAACCAACACAAGATAGCAACACGACGGCGGGAACTTGAGAAGAATCCGGGGAAACTTCTCGAGTTTTCCGACCGCCGCGCACGACTCCCCCGTCGCCGTCGTTGTAAATACGACGTTCGGTCCGTTTCAGATGATCTTCTTCCACTGGCCGTCGCGGGCCGACTCCAGCACCGCCTCGCACACCTTTTGGGTTTCCAGCGCGTCTTGGAAGTCGGGCCGAATCCGTTCACCCGTTTCCAGGCTCTTCAGGAAGTCGGCCAGCGCGTTGACGAACGTGTGCTCGTAACCGATGGTGCAGCCCGGCACCCACCAGTTCTTCATGTACGGATGCTCGAAGTTGGTGACGTGGATCGACCGCCAACCGGTGACGTGGTCGGGCACCTTCGCACCTTGCGGCGGCCGGTACTCGTAGAAGTTCAGGCGGTGCGGGTCTTCCAGGTCGAACGAGACCGAGCCGTCGTGGCCGTTCAGTTCGAAGGTGTTGAAGTTCTTTCGGCCGCGGGCGTAGCGCGTCGACTCGAAGGTGCCGATCGACCCGTTGGCGAACCGCGCCAGGAACATGCAGGCGTCGTCGATCGTCACCGGCTGCTTCTGCCCGGTGACGGCGTGCACCCGTTCCTTGACGAACGTTTCCGTCGCGGCGGTCACTTCGGCGATCGGACCGTTCAGCCACAGCGCGGTGTCGATCGAGTGGGCCAAGAGGTCGCCCGTCACCCCCGAACCGGCCACTTCGGCGTCGAGCCGCCACAGCGTGGCGCCCCCCTGCGGCACGTCCTCGGCGATCGTCCAGTCTTGCAGGTAGGTCGCCCGGTAGTGGTACGGCTTGCCGATGCGTCCTTCGTCGACGAGCTGCTTCGCCAGGGTGATCGCCGGCACCCGCCGGTAGTTGAACCACGCCATGTTCGGCACTTTGGCCGCTTCCACGGCCTCGACCATCTTCTTCGCCTCGGCGACGTTCATCGCCAACGGCTTTTCGCAGACGATCATTTTGCCGGCTTTCGCCGCCGCCAGCACGATTTCCATGTGCGTGTTGTTGGGGCTGCCGACGTCGATCAAATCGACGTCCGGCCGCGCCACCACCGCCCGCCAGTCGGTTTCAATCGACTCGTAGCCCCAGTTGTCGGCGAACTTCTTCGCCTTCTCGGCGTCGCGGGCGCACAGCACCTTCAGCACCGGCTGGTGCGCCAGCGGGAAGAACTGGTTCACCTTGCGATAGGCGTTCGAGTGCGCCTTCCCCATGAACCCGTAGCCGATCATCGCGACGTTGAGGGGCTTGGCCATGCGCGTCCCTTTCGAGGTTTCCGACGGTTTTTGGTGCGGTCGGGTTGCTGCTGCGTCCGAAGACGGACTTCCGCATCGGTGTAAGCCGCCGACCCTTGCGAATCAACCCGCCGGCCGAAAGGCGGCGGGCGGCGCGGAATCGGCCGAAACGGTTCGGCGCATCCGGGATGGTCGACGGCGGCGTCGAGGCAGGGCGAGAGCGAAGCTGGGCCGGGCGTTACATCGCGGGATTTCGTATCAATTTCATCATCCAACGAAGTGTGACATGAATTTGAAAACACTTGTTCCGTGGATGATTCCCTGCACCGTCGTCTTCGGCGGATGTTCAAATCCGCGGACGGTTGATTTCTCACTTCCGGTGGCGTATGAGATCACGGTGTATGAAGGTCTGCCGCATCACTTTTACGACGAAAGGCTGCTCGAATCGGAAAAGAAATCGAAGCCGACGATCGAAATCAATGGATCGCTATTCTACCGCCAGACGCATTCTTTGACGGCCGACGATGCAAAGAGTCTTCGGGCTTTGTTCAGCGACTCCGAAACTTACGAAACCATCGAACCCACCAGGGCCAGGGCTTCCAAGGTGTCACGGATCGTCTTCCGTAAGTAGTTTGTGGGTCGAGACATGGCCGCCGTTTTTGTAGCGGCTTCGCTTCGTCGGCGGCTTCTTCGGGCCGCGCGGCGTTTTGCGGTGCATGCCGAGGTCCA
>JBOFFD010000547.1:0-2137 GCA_051648425.1 Planctomycetia bacterium | reverse complement strand
GTCATCGGCCAGCGGCTGCCCGGCGTCAATTTGTGGTTGCCGATCGGCCTGGTGGTGCTGCTGGTCATGATCGCGCTGCTTCTGGAACGACGCCGCGTGATCCGTGACGGCCGGGAAAAACACTCGAAGCGGCTCGACCACATGACCGGCCGCACCCCCGCGCTGCAGCCCAACGAGGTGGACGCGCCGCCGCCGTCGTCGCTGACGAAGCCGTCGGGGCCGTTCGCGCCGCCGGCGTCCACTACCGCCGAGCCGCCGCGTAGCACCGGCCACTGACGACCCCCGCCACATTCCCCAATCTTCGTTTCCGAGGAACAGATCGGTTTTGGCCCCGATCCCGCTTCATCGCGTCGGGTCGTGTCGGCTTTGGTAGGGCGTCCCAACGATCCTCGGATTCGGTCGGCGTGAAAACTACCTGTTCCTCGGTAGCGAAGACGTAGGACGTTCGCTTTCCATCTTGACCGATTTCACGGGCGGTGTATCGCCACCGGCATGAAAGCGAACATGCGTTGGTTTCGGACGCGCCCCGGCCAGTTGGGCCCTTGCCTGACGCGCCTTGCGGCGTGCGCACTATCGTCGGCATGGGCTTGGCCGGCTGCCGCCGCCGAGCCGACCGTATCGTCCACCACCCCCTCCGAGTCGGCGGCCGTCGCCGTCGAGCCAGCGGCGCCGGCCGAACGCTTTCTGCTCATCGACAACGACAACGTCGTTCGGGGCGTCGTCGAGCAGGACGCCCGCGGCTTCCTCGTGAAGCGGTCGGGCGGCATGCTGCTGTATCCCACGCCCGTTGTCGTTTTCGTCGGCGATTCGCTGAAGGCCGTCTGCGACTACAAGCTCGGCTCCATTCCCGAAAACGACCTGGCCGAGCAGTACAATCTCAGTCAGTGGTGTCTGGAACAGGGTCTGCGCGACGAAGCGATCGAACGGCTGCGGGTGGTGCTGAAGCATGACCCGGCCAACGCGGCCGCGCTGCGGAAGCTGAAGCTGCTTGAGAAGAAAGTACAGACGCCGATCCTGACCGCGCCGCGCGGCGGACGGGCCATCCAGGTCGACCCGGCGACGGTGATCGACAACTTCCGCCGCGGCTTCGGCCAGAAGGCGTTCGACGACTTCATGGTGATCGAACGGAAAATGTCGAATCGCTGCGCCGGTGCGGGCTGTCACGGCGCCGTTCGGCACGAAGGGCCGTTCCACATCTACCGCCGCGAAGGCAAGAAGATCGACCAGGCGCTGTCGGCCAAGAATCTGCAATCGTTCCTCAGCGTGGTCGACAAGAGTGATCCGCAGAAGAGTCCGCTGCTGTACATGGCCCTGGAAGCGCACGGCAATCTGAAGGTCGCGCCGCTGGGGGGCCTGGGCGACGCGGACTATCGGCAGATGCGGGATTGGGTGCATCATATCTCCGACCGCTGGAACGCCGACGTCGCCGGCCTGCCGCCGCCGGAATTGGAAGGCAACGAGGCCGACTTCGGCGCCGACCGCCGCCAACCAAGAATAGTCGTCGACACGACGCGGTTGAGTCGGCCGGGCCGCCCCGACGACGCACCCACGGTCACTCGACGCGATCTGGGGGTCGCCGGTCGCCAAAGGCCCGCGCTTCCCGAAAGCGCCCTACGCGGATCGGCCGCCGACGACGCGCCCGAAGACCCGCCGCGCAGCAAGCCGATCCCGCGCGGAGCGCCCAAGGAATCGGCCCCGGAAGCCGACGAACCGTCTGAGTACGGCTCGGAAGCGCCGGAACGACCGGTGGCCGACGACGTGAAGCCGACGGCGTCCGACGACCCGTTCGACCCCGCCGCGTTCAATCGCCGCTCGACCGCCAAGCCGAAGCTCGATCCTCGAAATGCGCTGCCGACGTCGGTGCCGTTGACCACCGACAAGCGTGGCGAAGTCTTCAAGGCCGCACCGCTGCCGTTCAATCCGCGTCGCCGCTGAAGCCGTCGTTCCGGTTGTTCCAAGGAAACCGAGGGGCCAATTTGGTCCCTCGCTCGACTTCGGTGGAAGAACCGCGCCGTCCGCGCCGATGGACTACACTAATCGTGTAACGTCCTTTTCACCTTGAGGGCGCGTTCGTTTTCGACTTTTTCGCAAGGCGGTGTTCGGGAACGTGCGGACGGACTTCGATTTCGCCCTGATA
>JBOFFD010000546.1:0-2751 GCA_051648425.1 Planctomycetia bacterium | reverse complement strand
CAGCGGCGCGTCTTCACTGAGCCGACGGGCGTCGCGCGAAAGACGAGGACGCGCCGCTGCGGAAAGCGGCAGCTAACAAGACGTCCTGGCTTCGACCATTGATTCGCGTACCGACAGTGAGGCGTCCGCTGCAATTTGCCTCAAGCCGTCGGCGTCGCTCTTCTCTACCATCTCTGCGTCGAACCCGTCGCGGAGGGGTCAGCGTGAGCCGAATCGGCGTCTTCCTGGAAATGATCAAGTTCAGCCACACGCTGTTCGCGCTGCCGTTCGCCGCCGCCGCCGTCTGCCTGGCGGCCCACCGCGACGGCGGCCTGCGCCTGCTCGACGCCGTCGGCGTCTTGCTTTGCATGGTGTTCGCCCGCACCGCCGCCATGGCCGCCAACCGCTGGGCCGACCGCGACGTCGACGCGCTCAACCCCCGCACCGCCGAACGCGCGATCCCCGCCGGTCGACTCTCCGCCGGCTTCGTCTTGACCAGCGGCTTGATCTCCGCCGCCCTCTTCGTCGCCTCGACCGGCCTCTTTTGGCTGTCGTCCCGAAACCTCTACCCCCTGGCCCTCAGCGGACCGGTCTTGCTCTTTCTGGCCGGCTACTCCTACTGCAAGCGGTGGACGATGTTCAGTCATTTCTGGCTCGGCGCCGCGCTTGGCTTCGCACCGATCGCCGCATGGCTGGCGCTGCGCGGGCAACTCGAGGCGCCGCCGGTGCTGCTCGGCGCGGCCGTGCTGTTTTGGGTGGCGGGATTCGACGTCCTGTACGCTTGCCAAGACGAAGCCGTCGACCGCACCCTCGGTCTTCACAGCATCCCGGCGAAGCTCGGCTTCCGCGGCGCGGCGACGGTCGCCCGGCTGGCCCACCTCGGCATGTTCCTCTGCCTCGTCGCCTTCGGTTGGTGGACGCCCGAATTGGGACCGGCTTTCTGGACGGTTCTGGCCGTCGCCGCCGCCCTGTTGATTTGGGAACACCGGCTCGTTCGCGCCGACGACCTGTCGCGCGTCAACATCGCCTTCTTCAACGTCAACATCGTCGTCAGCCTGATGACGGCGGCCGCCGTCTTCGTCGACGTTCTGCGCCTCCATTTTTAAGACGAACCGCTTCTTAAAGGACGTTCCATGCTGGTTCGAGCAGGGCGGCCGGCTGGTCTACCTCGGCGGCAACGGTCTGAACTGCGAAGTGGAATTCCTCGACGAATCGACGATGACCGTCCGCAACGGTTCCAAGGGGCTGATTCAAACCGCCGAAACCGAAAGCCGATTCCATCTGATGGTCGAATCGGAGGCGAACCTGCTCGGAGTGGTCTACAGCGACCCCGGCGCCATGACCGGCGCCCCGTATGAAGTGGTCGACGCCAAATCGTGGGTCTTCGCCGGCACTGGTCTTAAGAACGGCGACAAATTCGGCACGACCAGCCTGCACCGCCGCTGCCCCGGCGGCGCCTCCGGGCATGAAACCGACAAACGCACGCCGTCAACGCCGGCCGGCGCCATACTGGTCGCCCGCGGCCTCAATCCCGACGACGGCGGCGCCGAGATGATCTACTACGCCACCCCGACCGGCGGCGCCGTCTTCTCGGCCGGCTCGATCTGCCATCCCAGCTCCGTCGTCGTCGACGACGCCCTGTCGATCGTCACCGGCAACGTTCTGAACCGTTTCCTGAACGAACCGACCGTTTGAGACGCCGATCGATCTTACTCCGCCGCCGCTTCCGTTGGTCTTACGACCCGAACTCGCGGTCGAACGCTTCCACCGCGTCGCGGACCTTCCAGACGCGCCCGCCGAGCGCGATTTCCGCATCGTCGGCCAGCATCGCTTCAATGCGCTTGACGGCCGACATCACGGTCGTGTGGTTCAACGACCCGATCTCTCTTCCGATTTCATTGTAACTGGCGGTGGTGCGCTTCCGGGCGAGGTATAGCACGAGCATGCGCGGGTGCGTCACCGACTTGGTCCGGCCGCGGCTGTCGATGAGCGCCGGATCAAGTCCGAACAGGTCACACGCCTGCCTTTTCACGTCGGCCGGGCGCAGCACCGGCGTGGCGGTTCTTAACACGTCGCCCAGGGCCTTCCGCACGGTGGGGACGTCCAGTACGCCGCCGAAAACGCCGGCGTAGTGCTCCAGAAAGTTGACCGCCCCTTCCAGTTGACCGACGCTCGACTTGAGGCGGGCCGCCAAAAACTCTCGGGTTTCCGCGGGCAGCGCCAGCCCCCGCTGCCGGCCGGCTTCCTCCAAGAATTTCAGTCGGAAGTCGGGACAAGGCGGCTCGATCCTTGACAGAATTCCCGAAAGCAGCCGCGACCGCACTTCTTCGCCAAGGCGCTGCATCTGACGCGGATGGACCAGCGACGCCAGCACCACCAAGGCGGACCGCCGTTCCATCGACTCCAGCGTGTGGAAAAACTCGCTCTGCGTCGCCGTCTTACCGGCGAGGAAATGAACGTCGTCGACCACCAGCACGTCGGCTTTACGCAATCGGGAACGGAAGCCGTTCAGTTTGCCGGCGTGCATCGCTTCAAGGAACTGGTTGGTGAACTCCTCGCAGGAATAAGAAACAACTTTCAATTGCGGGTGCCGACGTCTCAGCCCGTCTTCCAACCCTTTCAGAAGATGCGTCTTACCGGTGCCGGCCGAACCATAGACGAACACCGGGCTGTAAGTGCGGCGGGGGTCGGCGACGGTTCCCGAGACGGCCGCGTAGGCCGCCCGATTGCAGTCGGCGACGAGGAACTTTTCCAGCGCGTACCGGCTGGTCC
>JBOFFD010000545.1:0-1596 GCA_051648425.1 Planctomycetia bacterium | reverse complement strand
GGCGTCCCGCCTGCACGAGCCGCCAGTGCTGCAAGGGTTCGTGCAGGCGGGACGCCCGCACCACAACAAGCACAAGCGAACCGGGCGGGGGGTCGCGGCGTCGGAGGGTGGTATGACGGGAGGCGGAGTGGGTCGGACGGTCGCCGGGGGGACGGTCGCGGTTGGTGTAAGCCGACGGCGGCTGGGCCGCCTGGAGGAAAGTCCGGGCTTCGTAGGACGCGGTGGTGGATAACGTCCACCGTTCGCGAGAGCAGGGAAAGTGCCACAGAAAAGATACCGCCGGTGCAAGCGGGCGGCGGGCGGCCTTCGCGGGCGGCCCGGCGCGGCGCGGCGTCGGTAAGGGTGAAATGGTGCGGTAAGAGCGCACCGCGGCTTGGGTGACCATGCCGGCAGGGTAAACCCCACCGGAAGCAAGGCCGAACAGGGGGCAGGACCGGTCCGGTCCGTTACGACCTCCGGGTAGGCCGCACGACGGCGTCGGCAACGGCGCCGCTAGAGAAATGACCGTCCGGCGGGCCGCCTTCACGGGCGGCCCGACCGACAGAACCCGGCTTACAGACCCACTCCGTTTTTCGTCTTCTTCATCCCGCGCGTCAGGGGTCCGTCGATGCCCGCCGAACCGATCGACGCCGCCGTCCGCATCGTCACCCCCGAAAACATCGCCTTTCGACACGAAGTCGCCGGTCTGTTTCGTCGGTTGCCCGCGTTGCTGATCGACTTCCTGGTCATTGGGGCGGTGCTGCTGGGGGGCGGCTTGCTGCTGATCCTCGTCACCGGTTTTTCCAATGCGACGCTCGGTCTGTGGCTGGCGCTGCAGTTCGCGCTGTGGTGGTTTTTCGGCGGGTTTTTCGAAGTGGCGTGGAACGGTCGCACGCCCGGCAAGTACGCGATGGGATTGCGGGTGGTTTCCACGCGCGGACTGCCGATCACGCCCGGCCAGGCGATTCTGCGGAACGTGTTGCGGCCGGCGGAAATGGCGGTGATGTTCGGCCTGCCGGCGGTGTTGGCGATGCTGGCGACGCCGCGGCTGCAACGGCTGGGCGACCTGGCGGCCGATACGATGGTGGTGGTTGAAAAAAATCTCGCCGTCGGCAAGCTGCCGGAGTTCGTCGGCGCGCGGTTCGAGACCGCCGCCGCCCAGTTGCCGGAGTTCGTGGCGGCCGACGCCTCGCTGTGCGAAGCGCTGGCGGCGTACGTCGCCCGGCGCGAGGCGCTGGCGCCGGCGCGGCGCCGCGAGGTGGCGGTTCGGCTGGCTGGGCCGTTGGCCGCCCGGTTGGAGCTGCCGTCGCCGGTCGATCCCGACGCCTTCCTTTGCGTCGTGTATCAAAAAGTATACTTGTAAAACCGTCGCCGCGGGTTTGGTTCGGCGGTGGTGGTGGTGAAGATCAGCGGGGATGCGGGACGGCTGAATGAAGGTCGCCGACTTATTGGCGGAACGCCGTCCCCGCTGGACGGAACTGGAAAAGCTGGCCGACGGCCTGCAACGCTCGTGGAGCAACCGGCTGCCGCCGCGCGACGCCGTCCGCTTCGCCGAGTTGTATCGCGGCGCCTGCGCCGATTTGGCGCTGGCGCGCACCTATCGGCTGCCCGAAGAAA
>JBOFFD010000544.1:0-9119 GCA_051648425.1 Planctomycetia bacterium | reverse complement strand
CTCCTCCACCGTCCAGCCGTTGTTTTTCGCGCGGACGGCGAGCCGCCGCAGCACTTCGAGCGTCTCGTCGGAATAGCCGCGCGGATCATCATGGTCGTCGATCACGATGCGCCTCCCATTCTTGAATCCCACCGGGCGCAGAATAATTATAGGAGAGTCGATGAAATCCGGAAATTAGATGCTTACATCCATGCCGGCGTAATATGCAAAGGCTGCACACCTTGGAAGCCCTGGGCTTAAGCGAGAGCGCAGATCGTCGCCGACGAGTCTTACGATTGTATCGACGAACTTCCGCGCCGACGCACCAAGTCAACGGCCGCCGTCTCTATTCAACGCACCGTCTTACTTCTTCGCCCCCACGCAGAGCAGTTCGTCTTCGCTGCGGTAGTAGAGACGGTTTTCGGCGACGGCGGGGGTGCCGACGAAGTAGCCGGGCACTTTGTTCTTCGCGAGTTGCTCGTACTTGTCGCCGACGGCCGCCACCCACACGTCGCCGGTTTCGTTCAGCACGTAGATTCGGCCGGCCGCCGTGATCGGCGACGACGAGAAATTCCCCGCCAGCCGTTCCGTCCAGAGTTCCGCGCCGTCGGCCGCCGCCAGGCACCGCAGGATGCCCGTATCGGTCATCAGATACAGGTTCTTGCCGACGGCGAGCGGCGTGACGCAGTACGGCAGAATGCGCGTGCTGCTCCAACCGAGGTGGCTTTCCGACACGTTCCCTTCGCCGCCGGTTCGCACGGCGTTGAGCAGTTGCCCCTTGTTGCCGCTGCCGCAAATGCCCACCACCAGGTCGCCGACCGCCACCGGCGAGCCGACCGTGCGCGCCGGGAACTTGTCGTACACCCAACGCTGCCGGCCGGTGGCGGCGTCGAGGCCGGTCATGCCCGCCGCCGACAGGAAAACCAGTTCGTCGCCCGCAAGCCGGTTCAAAATGATCGGCGTGCTGTACGACGCCTTGCCCGACGCCCGTTCGGTCTTCCACGCCACCTTGCCGGTGGCCGCTTCCAGGGCCACCACGCTCGACGGGCCGTCCTGGTCGTTCGCCATCACGACCCAATTCTTATACAGAATCGGTGACGCCCCCGACCCGTGCTGCGCCGTGAACGAGCCGACATCGTATTCCCAGACCAGCTTGCCCTCGGCGGCGGTGAAGGCCAACACCTTGTAGACGCCGGGGTCGGTGAAGGCGACGTACACCCGCTCGCCGTCGGCCGTGGGGGTGGCGGTGGCGTAGGTGTTTTTGTCGTGCTTCTTGTGGGTGTCGAATTTGAACCCCTGCTTCCACAGCAGTTCGCCGGTGGCGGCGTCGAGGGCCAGGGCGTAGCGCTGCGAGCCGTCGCGCTCGGCGGCGGTCGTGAACACTCGGCCGCCCACCACCACCGGCGACGACGCCCCTAAACCGGGCAGTTTCGTCCGCCACGCGAAGCCGTCGTCCTTCCACGAGACCGGCGGATCGTCGTCGAGGGACGTGGACGAACCGTTCGGACCGAGGAAGCGCGGCCAATCGCCCGCCGGCGTCGGCGTCGCGGCGAGGAAAACGGCCGCCAGCGCGGCGGTGATTCCGGTGAAGAGCTTCGGCATGCGGCCGGCCTTTCCAAGAGAACGTCGGTCGCGGCCGACGGCGGGTTGCCTTGCGCGGCGGAGCGGCGCGGTTCGTCGTCGGTTGTTGTATCCTGCGACCGACCGTCGCGGCCAGCATTCCCGCTCCAACTGATACAATCTCTGAAACAAAGACGACGCGACGGCCCGGCCGTCCCCGGTCCCGCCGACCCAGGAGCCATCGACCGCATGAGCGACGCGACCCCGCCGACCAACCCCGCCGCGACCACTCCCCCCCCGGCGCCGCCCGCGAAGAAGCAAGGACCGCCGGGGCCGGCGGTGTCGGGCCGAACGGTCGTCGTGGCGGTGCTGGTCTTCCTCGGCGTGATGGGGACGGTCTTCTTCTTCCTCGGCCGCGAACTGAAGTCACGGCAGTCGGAATCGTACGCGATGTTCTCGCGGCGATTCGACGACGCCTTCAACGTCCTCATGAAGCGGCGGGAAGAGACCGCCGACCTGGGCCGATGGAACCGGGCGGTCGACTCGACGCGCATGGCGTACGCCCAGGTCTGTCTGTCGTCGAAACGACCGGTCAGCCCTGAGTACGTCGGCCGGTTGTGCGAAAAATTGGCGACGTTGGGCAAACAGCAGGTCGTGCGGGGCGATGAACTCTTGGCGACGTGGGACGACCTGGCGGAAGTGAACGAATACGGCCGGAACTACGTGCGGAAATACAAGGGCCGGCTCGCCGACCTCTTGGCCGGCGGCGACAAGCCGGCGGTGGTCGGCCCAACGACCGACTCGACCAAGCCGACGCCGATCGACCGTTACTGACGGCGGTAGTCGACGGTGGCAATTGACGGCGTCAGGCCCGTCGGCGGTCTTCGACGACGGCGGCGAACGACCCAAGCAGTTGGGCAAGGTCGGCGGTGACGAGGACTTCGTCGTCGGCGAAGTCCTTCACCCAATGGTAACCGTGCCGCTGGGCGTACGCCAGGAGCGGGAACAGGTCGCCGAACTTGACGGCGACGGCCGGGGCCGGCTCGGACGGCGCTCCGGGGGCGGCGTCTCGTACGATTCGCAGTTCCGGTTTCGCCATCGACCTCTCCCGACTTCGCCGATCCGCCGCCCGCAACCGTTTCCCGACCGATCCGTTGTCGAATCATCGTCCGAAGGGAAGCGCGGCACGACCCGCCTAGCGATGATCGGCGTCTGACGGCGACCGCTTGAGCCGGTCCGCGCGTTTTCCGAAACCGGCCCCGGCCGCCCTCCGAAACCCCGCGCCTTTTCGGCGAAGCGAGCTTGATCGACCGAAAATCCCCGTCCGCCCGCCATCTTTTTCCACCGTCGGCGTCGCCCCCAAGAAAAAAGCCGGGGAAGACCCGCGCCCGCTCACAAGCGCCCGGCCTTCCCCGACGAATTTCTCCAGCATAGCGCCGCAACGAGCGTCACTCGATCGTGCGCACGTCCCCCGGCAGAATGAGCATTTCCCGCAGGTCGTCGACGTTCGTCGTCGCGGTCGGCCCCAAATACCGCCGCGCCCGGCTGCGGTCGACGAGGAAGAACCACCGATGCCGAATGTGCCTGCCGGTGGTGAAACCGACTTCTTCGCCGAGCGGCGGGACATCGCCCACCGTTGCGGGGGTTTCGGTGATTCGGAAGTAGCCGACGGTCATCCAGACGCCGAAGACGTTGCTGCGGGTGGTGGTGTTGCCGGCGATCTTGCCGAGGATGTTGTTGCGGCGCTGCTCCAACATCCAGTAGTCCAACGGTTGGCCGACGTCCGCCGCTGGTTGCTTCGGATCGACGCCGCCGCCGATCAGGTTGTCGAAGGCGTAGTCCGGAAGAGCGCCGGCGCCGGTCGCCCGTTCTATCTTCTGGAAAATCGTGCCGCCGTCGGAGTTGCCTCCGCCGCCGTTGTGCAGGGCGGCATAGTAAGGCTCGGGGATCGGATCGAACAACCGCGGCTCCCATTGGCCGGGGGCGGCGTTGGGATTGTCGTTGTACTCGCCGACCTCCGTCGCCAGTTCATAGGCGCCCGCCGCTCCAATCGTGGAGCGGGAGTTCAAATGAAGGTAGCTGCGACGACGGAGGATCGTATCCGAAAGATCGTCCTGCGCGAAACTGCGGAAAGGCTTGTCGTCGCCGGTTCCCAGAATCGCGTCGGCGCCCGCCCGACTCAAAAGGTACTGCCGATAGAACTCGGAAACGACTTGGCGGCGTTCGTCGCGGCCCAAGAATCCTGGGGAGTCGGGGGACAATTCCAACGGAATCGTCGCGGCGCCATCGCCGAACACGCCGGGGAATTGCCGATTGAGATAAGCCCCGGAAAAATTGTACATGCCGGCGGAGGGAAGGTACTCGAAGAAACCGATCGGAGTCGAAGGCGCGCCGCCGCCGCCGAAAACGCCCAAGGTGGCGCTCCAGCCTGGAAAAGCGCCGGCCCCGTTGACCGTCGCCGGAGTCGACGCCGAGCTTCGGCCCGACGATAAAAGCAGCGAATCGAGGGTAAGGGTGCGGAACGGGTTGTAGTTCATGTTCCGCAGGTGGGTCGCCAATTGCACGGAAAAGACGTCGACGGCCGGCGCGGCGACGAGCCGAGACGGAAGGATCTCCTCCGAGTCGACCAAGGCCCGGAACACTTCCTCATCGGTGACGGTGTTGAGATTGATGAGGCCCAGCCGACGGGTGCGTTGGCGGGTTTCGTTGACGGTTTCCGCGGACGCAAGGACGGGTCCGACGTTCGTGTCGCCGTCCGTGGCCACTGGCACGTTCGACTCATGGGCGCGAAAACGATCGCGGCAAGTGACGAACTCGAAGAAGCGATGCATGTCGGGCATCGCGACGAGCTGGTTCATGTACGCGCCGGGGTCGACGCCGTTGGGTCGGTTGCCGTCCTTCCCCGGATGCTCGTAGAAGGGTCCGCGGACGTCTTCCAGCCAAGGAGCGAGTCGGCTGCGGTAGATCCCCGGTTCACCGGAGTTTGGCATCATGGCCGTTTGATACTTCACAAACTCAAAATCGTCGGTGAAGCGGAGTCTGAAGTTCGGCGCGTTCGGGTCCATCGGATCGAGTTTCACTTCCGGCCCGTGGTTTTCGACGCCGTACAATCGTACCGACAACAACTCCAACGGCGACGCCAGCGGTCGGTTGTGGAACGGGAACCACAGATAGGAAAGGGCGTCCTGCGTATTTCGGCCGCGGGCCGCGTCGTCCTTGTAGGCGAGCGAGTGGGGGGTGCCCGACCGCACCTTCACGACCGGACGATTCTGAACGACGTCGGGTCGATCGGTGACGGTGCCCTCTTCGTTGCTCCACAAAGCGCCTTGCTGGGGGTCCACCAGCGCCGTGCTGCCGACGACCGGGAAACCCAAGCAACGACCGAAAAGATCGTCGACGACGGAGTCGCCCATCGGCCTCCAGTCGACCCATTTCCGAGTCCCTTGGGCCACCCACGGCTGCTTCCGTTCCAGGCTGTAACGATCGCCCACGGCGCTCATGTCGTTGACGTGGTAGGAGCCGCCGTTGACGCCCGCGTCTTGGTCCAGGTCCATCGCGTCAAGCGTGACGTCCGGGTTGCGATTCGCAATGGTGAACCCTGCGTAGGGAACGCGCTTGCGTTGAAGTTCGATCTGAACGACCCGGCCCTTGTTGGCGTCGACGCCGGATTCGGCGGGGGCCGTGAAGAGCATCTCCGCCGAGGTCAGGTCGTTGTTGGCGTCCGTCCAGGTGTCGATCAGCCCGACGGCCGTGGGGCCTGGACCGACCAAGTAGTGTCCACCGTGGAGGCCGTCGTCGCCGTCGTCGCGCGTCGGCAGCATGGGCACCGCCAAACTGGACAATGCAACCTCTTGAGCAATCGTCTTTTGCGGGAAGATCAATCGCAGGCTGTACTGCGAAAAGTCGACGTCGATCGGCGTCGACCGAGCCGCTTCCGGTGTCGGCGGCAGGTTTTTCCAGGATTTCGGCCACGGGTTTCGCAGCTCCACCCAAGTGAACGTTTCGTCGTTCCCCGGCGTCGCCGCGTCGGGCCGCGTCACCGACACCGCCTCGTTCACCACCAGGGTCGGCATTTCAAAGCCGATCACCGGACGATTCAGAACGTCGACGGCTTGCGTCGTGTCGAAGGTCGCGCTCACCAACTGGTGGATGTTTTCGTGGAACGGCATGATGGTCATGGCGTCGTCTTCGTCGATGAAGTCGACGATGTTCACCGCCAACTGAGCAAGCACCCGGCACTTGGCCGTTCGCGAATTGGCCGGCAGATCGTCGTCCACCGGTCGGCAGGCGGCCCAAAGCAAGGTGTAGAGCTGCAGCGCGAACTCCGTGCGTTCTTGATCGGCCGTGTCGGCGTTGACGAGATACGGCGTCAACGTTCGGTTCAAATCGAGCCGTTGCCCGCGCAGCACCTCCGATCCTGGTTTGTTCGCATCGAAAATCAAGCCCCCGCTGTAGGAAAGCGTCGCCAGCAGTTCTTCGCCACTCCAACGTCCATTGTGACGGACGTCGTTCGGATCGACGGCCGGCGGCGCGCTCGACCAGTTTCGTTGGTCGTCTTCGTTCGAGCCCGCCATCGAACTGGGAAACGTCGCATCGAACTTGGACGCCGACTGATCGACGTGGGTCGGCGGCAGGCTGAAGCGGGCCAAGTCGGAACTGGCCGCCGTCATAAGACGTCGCATCTTCTTACGGGCGAACTCGCGGTGGCGCCACGCCGTCTGGTCCGCCGTCGAACCGGTGGTGGGAAACTGCTCTTCCGCAAAGTTTCTCGGCAAGAGACTCAAGAGTCGGCGGTCGAGCGACGTGCCGTCGACGTCGAACAGCCGCGCCAGCGTTTCCCATTCCTTGGGAGTGAAGGGGCTGTCGTTGTCGTCGGCCGGCTGGTTCGGATCGCCGAACGAAAAGCGCGGCGTCGCCGTATCCACAGTCATCCGCGAATAGGGAAAGAACTCGGTCGCTTCGTCTTGGAACAGGGCGTTGTTGTTGACGCCGCCCAGCCCCGTCGTCGGCGTGAACGTCCCGGGAAGATCGGGCGCGACGCCCAACTGAACCAACCAGTTGCTGTGCCCGAAGATCGTGGAGTTGATCGTCCGCGGCAGAATCGACCGATAGACCCCGACGTGCGTTGAGAGAACATCGTTCGTCAATCCGCCGGAGATCGCCGAAAACGGCTCGTACGATCTGCCGACACCGAGCAGATCGAGCGGGCCGTAGCCGTTGAAATCGGTGGTCGTCCCGTCGTACGCCGCCCGCGGCAGTACACTTCGATAGGCGTAGCGCTGGAAGAACGCCGGAGGCGGAGGAAGGGACAAGGGGTCGATGAATCCGGTGAAGTCGTCGTCGTAATTCTCGGTGGGCGAGTCGCCGGTCAACAGGCTTCGTCCGGGGCGGGACTTGAAGAAATCGTTGTTCGACTCGAACGACGCCAGGTTGGGAATGGCTGTGTCGTTGGGCGTCCATCGGCCTTTGACCGTCGGCGTCGTCGCCGTCGCTTTGTAGCCGAGGAGCAGCCGGCGGAGTTCCTCGGGGTTCCGCCAATCGGTCGGGTCCGTCTGGTCGAGTTCGGAAATGAGCAGTGCGTGTTTCGGATTGATTTCGGCGGCCGACATGCCGAGGTTGGAATGGTGCCCTTCCGGCCGATTCGTCGCCACCGCCGGATCGAGGTAATTGCCAGCGGTGTTGAGGTTCACCTTGCCGTCCATGTCGACCACTTTGAACGCGAAAAGCGGCTTCGCGTTGTCGACGCCGCCGGGCAGGGGGATCAGCGGCTCGGTGACTTGCCAACCAAGGTCGACCCAGACGGCGTCGCGACGGCCGTCGCCGTCGGTGTCGACGTCGAGTTCCTCCGGGATGTCGCCGATCGCGCCGCTGCCGTCGAGGTCGCGAAGGTTCTGCCAGCCGGTGGCGGCCGGAGCGGCGCCGTTGGAGACGAGGGCGTCGTACTCGGCGGCGCGAGGACGCAGGATCACGCCGCGCCCGTGGGGATGCCGCCACGCCCGGCCGACCGCCGTGTTGGTCCCGGCGTCGTCCACCAGCACGTTCGCCGACGCCGCTTCGCCGGTGGCCAGAGGAAACGCGCCGGCCATCTCCAATTGGCGGACCAGGTACGGCCGGTGGAACGACGGAATCAGAATTTGCCCGTCGGACCGTTCCAACGCTAGGAACATGTTGTTGTGGTCGGCGGCGTCGTAGTCTTCGTCATTGCCGAAGTAGTGCCACTTGTTGGTCAACGGGTCGAAGAACTTTTCCGGCTGGGGAAACTCAGGCGTCGAGCCGATCTGCGGCGTCACCCACCGTTGATTGTGCGCCTCGAACACCGTGTAGTTGATCGGGTAGAACGGCAGCAGCGCGTTGACGTTTTGAATCGGGTTGACCGGCGTCGTCAGGAACCCTGACGGCGGCCGCTGCCTCGACAACGCGAACAGCACGTCTTGCAGTCGAATCTGTCCCGGAACGTACGGGGACGCCGTGCCGGCGGGAGGGTCGCCCACCCCCGTGGCCCCGCCGAGACGCGTCATCGGCGTCTGGAGGCCCATGACGACCCCCGCCGGCGGATGGTTGGCGGTCGGAGCGGGAATCGTGTCTAAGATCCCGCCGGGACCATTGTACCATTCCATGCGGTTTCGCGGCATGAAGAGGCCGCTGCCGTTGAACGCGCCCTTGTACCAAGTGTTGGCGGTCGTTTCCTCGTAGACAGTCGGTTCGATCGGAGGACTCGGCATCGTGTTCGCCGACCGGCCGTCGGCGTCGACCCCGCCGTACATGTCGCGCAGCAGGCTGTGGCCCCGCAGCGCCGAACGATCGTTGTCGGTGTCGAACACCAGTTGGTTCATGCCGAAATTCAAGAGGCGGTCGGCCGACGGCTCGTCCTGCACGACGCCGGTGCCTGCGGTGGGGATCTGGCCTTCCCGCTGTTTGAAGTTGCGGGCCGACATGCTTTCGATGCGCGACAGCATCGAGAAGGTGACGCCCAAGGCCGCGAACAGCCCCAAGAGGGCCATGGTGATGACCAGCACGATGCCGCGCCGTCGGCGGCGTTCAACCAAACTGCGCTTCAACATGGCCGATCCTCTTTAGCCAGACTCTTGCTGTGTAGTTTCGCCGCCCCGACGACCGAAGCCGTCGGCCCGAAGCCGGTTCTTACTCAGGGAACCTGAGGGAACCGATGGACGATGACCTGTTCTCGGATGATGCCGGTCTTTTCTTCCAGCACCCGAAGATTGATTTGGATGGCCCGAAGCGGCCGGCCGTACGGTGGAATTCGGGTCGGAGCAATACCCGGCCCAGACCACTGGTAGTTGGTCACCGTCTCGAGGGGCAGGTCGCTCAACACGCACGAGTCGTACGTCGACTTCGGGTCGAACGGCCCCGGCGCGTGCCCCTTAGTCCGCCAACGCGCCGGTGTTTGCGCACCCCAGTCAACGGGGGTGCCGGTTACTCGGCTGTCGGAAGGATCGAGATCCCATACGCCATTTTCAAAGAAGCCGAATCGCGTCCCAAGATCGATGAATTCAGGAAACGCCTGATAGCCGCTGTTTGCGGAGATTAGTTGCTCGAAAGGATTGACGGACACGACGGGG
>JBOFFD010000543.1:0-5948 GCA_051648425.1 Planctomycetia bacterium | reverse complement strand
CCATGCCGACGTAGTACCTCTCCACGCCCCTCCTTGGCGAATGGGCGCTTCCAAACCAAATTCATCTTTCACTTCGCAACGATAGGTCACCGTCTTATCCCCCGCCCGCCTGCATCCGCTGCACGTCGCGGTGCAGCCGACGGCGGACGAGGTGTTCGTCTTCGTCCAGCCAGCGGCGGCGCAACGGATCGGCCGTCGCCGATTCACCCGCCACCGCCAGCACCAACGCCTCCACCGTCCGCAACTTCGACACTAGGTAGTGCGTACTCGCCAGAAACGAATCGTACACTTTCGGCAAGCCGCGGAAGACTTCCTCCAAATACTCGCCGGCGCGGACCGTCGGCGATCCCGCCAGCGCCCGCACGTACGCCTCGGCCAGCGACGCCTGCTCGAACGGCGGCAGCCGGCCGGCGAACAGGTCGGACCGCACCCGCTCCACCAGCGGCCACGCCTGGTCTTCCCGGCCGAAGTACAGCCAGCCCGCCGCCACATGCGCCGCCCAACGGGCCGCCGACACCGGGCGGACCCCGCCGACCGCTCCGCCTTTCGCCCCGCCGCGACCCGCGCGGCCGCCGTTGCGCGCCCCGTCCGCCGGCAGGGCGTTCGTCATCGCCGTCAGCATCCGGCCGATCTCGTCCTTCAGCCCCAGCCGCCGCAACCCGCGAAAACACTGCGCCGCCGCCGGTTCCAGCGCCGCCGCCGTTTCCGGACCGGCCTGCACCAGCCGCACGAAGCGGTCGGTCCACTGCCGCAGGACCGCTTCCTTTCCGTAGTGGGCCGTCAGGAACAGGCTTCTTTCGATGAGCGCCGCCTGTTCCAGCGGCGGCGCCCCGCCGTCGACGAACGCCGCCGCCCGCGCCAACGCCGCGTCGGCGACCTGTTCGCCCGCTCGCGGCCCCAGGTCCAGCGTCGCCGCCAACAGCCGGGACGCCGCCGACGCTCCCGCGGTCGACGCCGACGGCCGCGTCCCCGCAGTCGATTCCCCATTCGACGGCGCGTCGTCGAGCGTCGCCAGCAGCAGCGTCAAACTTCGGCCTAACGCCGACCGATCCGTTTCCCCCGCCAGTTGCCGCAACTGCCGGTCGAGGTCGTCGCGGCCGCGCCCGCGAAACTGCGCGTACGCATCCAGCCGTTCGTGCGGCTCCAACACCCGCGAATTCTCGCGCAACTTGTCGATCTTATACCGCGTATGGTTGACGAATCCGTCGAGCCGCTGTTGCAACGCCGCCGGCCAGGTCGCCGGTTCGATCGACGCCACCTGCTCGATGCGATGCTCGAAGGCGGCCGCCAGCCAGGCGTGGACGGCGTCGCGCCCGGCCAATTGCGACCGCGCCTGTTCCGTCAGCGCGCGGGCGTCGACGTCGGCGCCCAGCCGCGCTAGGCCGAAGGCGAGCAGCAGATCGGCGTAGGCGGCCGTCGGCGGCGGATGGTCGGGGTCGGGCGCGTCGAGGTCGCACCACGACCGCACCAACCCGGCCAGCGAACGCAGCCGATCGACCGAGTCGCTCCGACCGGCGGAACGGGCGTCGCCTGAAGACGCGGCGTCGGAGGTTTCGCGGATGAAGACCGGCAGGTCGACGTCGCCGCGCAGACCGTCGTCGAAAAGACGCTCCAAGAGACGGTCGCGGGCTTGGGCCAACAGAAGCGGGTCGCCGCTGCGACGGGCCAGGCCGGCCCATGCCAGCCAAACGGCGCGGATCGGCAGGTCGCCCTCGAAACGCCGCAGCAGTGCGGCCGTCGGTCCCACGCGCTCGGCGAGCAGCGCGGCGGCGGGACAGCCGTCGTCGAACCCCGCCCACGCCGTCAGTGAACAGAACGACGCCGCGCCGGCCGTCGACATTGCCGCGGCATCGGCCAGCCACCGATCCAAAGCCGGCGGCCGGTGGTCGCGCCGTCCCTCGCCTTCCGTCCGATACCACGCCGCGAAGCCGGCCTTCGCCGCCGCCGATTCCCCGTCGAGTTCCCACAGCCCGACGACCCGGCAGCCCGCCGCTTCTCCCACCGATCCCAACTTCGCGTACACGTCGGCCAGCGCGTGCCATGCCGCTGGCAGTTCGGCCGCCGCGGCCGGTCCGCCGGCGCCCAGCAGTTCGGCTTCCAACCGCCGCCGTTCGCGATCGAGTTCCGCCATCGGCGCGACCGGTTTCACCGCGTCGTCCGCCGGCGTCTCGGTCGGGCCTTCCACCGCGACGACCGTTTCCTCCGGCGGCGTCGGCTCCACGGGGTCCGCCGGCTCGACCAACTCGGCGTCGTCGGCGGCTCGACGGCGTCCGGCGACCTTCCCGCCGTGCTTTTTCCGGCGCACTTCCCACTCGACCGCTTCATCCGCCGAGATGTAGTCGTCGAAGTCGAACCGCGCCGCCTTTGCCCAGGCGACCAGTGCCGGGGCTTCCGCTTCGACGACGTAGTCGACCCAGTCGGCCAGCGGCCGGAAGCCGTCGTCCGGCAACGATTCGACGACGTAGCCGCCGGTCGGCGTCGGACGCAGCCAGTAAATGACGTCGGCGTCGGGCGCCAGCAGCCGGGCGACGACGTCGCGCCGCAGCGGCGGCAGCAGCGCGGCGTCGGTCGGTAGAAAGAGGTTCGCCAGCCGTTGGTGCGGCCGACAGGCCAGCGCCGTCCAAGTCAGCACCGGCGGCGGCAGTCGCGACGGCCGAACTCGCACCACCACCCGCGCTTCGGAACTCGCATCCGCCGGCTTCCCGACGGCGAACGCCAGCCGATGCAGAAGGTCAGGGTCGGAGCCGGCCGCCAGGTCGTCCAGCGGTTGCAGGTCGTCGCCGTCGAAGACCCACAGCACCGCCGGTTCGGGCGTGCCGCCGCGCGCCAGGCGCAGCGGCACCCGCAGTTTTTCGGTGGGTGGCGCGGCGTCCAGACCGACGGCCGTCGCGGGGGGCGCTAGTTCCATGAGGTCGTACAGGTCGACGAACTCCACCGTCGGCAGCGCCCGCCAGCCGTCGGGCGCCAAGAGCAGCAAGCCGCCGGGCGGGGGGGAAAGTCGGTCTTCCAGCGGATGCGCGCGACCCCACGGCGCCCAGACTCCGGCCGCCCGTTCGGTATAGACCCGCGGCGCGTTCGGCCCGCCGTCGTCCGCCCGCAGCACGGTGTAGAACGGTGCCGCCGCCGCCCGCAGCAGTCGTTTCGGCTCGCCGTCCACCGAGAAGCCGGCCGTCGCCTGCCGATCGCAACCCAGCCGCAGCATTTCGCCCGCCAACGCGGTCCACCCGGCCGCCGTCGTTTCAAACAACACGGTCGGCGGTTCGCCGCCGTCGGCCTCCGGCTTCACGGAAAGCGGCAGCACCTCGGCCCAGCACATGGCGACGCGGTCGAGCGGCGTCGGCGCCTCGGCCTGCCACGTCGCTTCGCACGCCCTCAGCGACTCGTCGATTGGTGGGGGGTCGTCGGCGGTCGCCAGCCAAACCGCGCCGTCCGCGGCGACCGACCACCACACAGGGTCGGTGAAAGCGAACGCCCGGTCGCTGGGCAAGCCGCGGGTCGTCAGCGCCAACCGCAAGGCGTCGAAACTTGGAAACCGAATCGGCATGGAGGATTCAGCCGCCTTCCGACAGAACGGCCCGCTCGGCCGAGTCGTTCGACGCCGCCCGACCGTCGCCGACCGTTTCAGTCGCGCCGGCCGCTTCTCGTTCCACGACCAGCCGACCGGCCTCACCCTCGGCCAGCAGGCCCGCCGCGGTGAGCTTGTCGACCAGCCGGCGGTGCAGTTGTTCGTGTTCGTGCGGCAGAGCGTCGTCGTCGGAGCGCAGCGCGACGACGATGTCGCGCTTGCGGGACACGGGATCCCACTGTAGTCGGATGGTCAACTCGGCCATGACGGTTCCCTTCCGAAACGAAGCCCGGCGACGGTCGCGTCCGCGGCGCGGGATGGTATTGAATAGCAACCGACGCCGCACGGGCTGCGCGAGTTCGTTCGGCCGACGATTCGACCGATCGAACCCGCCACTTCCGCGGCGAGCCGCCGTTCGCCGGTTGTGCCACGTACGTCTTCGCCGAAGTCTATGCAGCGAATGGATTTACTGGAGGCGTACGCCGGACGGTGTTTCAACCCGAGAACGGTTCTTTGGCCGTTGGCGCGTCGTCGGGGTCGGCCCGTTCGCAAAAAATTGCCGACGGAATCGGCGTTGCCGCTGGCGGGTGACGGGTGACGGTGTACACCATTTATCCGATAGGCGCGACGTGCGCGGTGCGGCCGGCGGACCGCCCCTCTCGTCGCGCCGCGGACCGTTCCGCCGCACCTCTCGCTGGTTCGGCGGACGGCGATTCGTTCCGCGTTGAAAACCGCTTTGCAAGGATTTCCCCGGTGGACGTCAATCTGAAATCCCTGATCGGCAAACTCGACCGGACCTGCCATCGCGGTTTGGAACTCGCGGCGGCCCTGTGTCAGTCGCGCGCCAATTACGACGTCGAATTGGAACACTGGCTGTTCCGGCTGCGCGAAGACGCCGGCAACGACCTCGCCCGCATCGAGAAGCAGTTCGACTGCAACCCCGACCGCATCACCGCCGGCCTCAGCAAGGCCCTCGACCGGTTGAAGACCGGCAGCGCCCGTACGCCGTCATTATCGCCCACGCTGATCGACGCCATCAAGGCGGCCTGGCTGATGGCGTCACTGGAATACGGCCACGCCCAGGTGCGATCCGGCGTGCTGCTGCTCGCCGTGCTGGCCGACCCGCGCCTGGGTCCGCAGCTTAAGGACGCCTCGCCCGAATACGCGAAGGTCAACATCGACCAGTTGAAGGCGGCGCTGCCGCAGATCGTGGCGGCCAGCAGCGAGGAAGCCGAGATCGGCGCGCTGACGGCGTCGACGGCGGCCGGCGCTTCGGCCGGTGCCGCTTCCGGCGGTATGGCGGGCGGCGGCGGGGCGCCGTCGAAGACGCCTTCGCTGGATCAGTTCACCATCGACCTGACGGCGCGCGCCAAGGCGGGTAAGATCGACCCGGTCTTAGGCCGCGATAATGAAGTGCGGCAGATCGTCGACATTCTGACCCGCCGCCGGCAGAACAATCCGATTCTGACCGGCGAGGCGGGCGTCGGCAAGACGGCGGTGGTGGAAGGGTTCGCCGTGCGCGTGGCGGCCAAAGACGTGCCGCCGCCGCTGCAAAACGTAGCGGTGCGGTCGCTCGACCTGGGCCTGTTGCAAGCCGGCGCCGGCGTAAAAGGGGAATTCGAGAACCGTCTGAAGTCGGTCATTCAAGAAGTGAACGCTTCGCCGACGCCGGTCATCTTATTCATCGACGAAGCGCACACCATGATCGGCGCCGGCGGCGCCGCGGGCCAGGGCGACGCCGCCAACTTACTCAAGCCGGCGCTGGCGCGCGGCGAGCTGCGCACCATCGCGGCCACCACGTGGGCCGAGTATAAGAAATACTTTGAGAAAGACGCCGCCCTCGCCCGCCGCTTCCAGGTGGTGAAGGTGGAGGAGCCGACCGAAGAGAACGCCGTCCGCATGATGCGCGGCATTACCGAGATGCTCGAAAAGCACCACAAGGTCGACATTCTCGACGAAGCGGTGACCGCCTCGGTGCATATGTCGGCCCGCTACATCACCGGCCGGCAGTTGCCCGATAAATCGGTCAGCCTGCTCGACACCGCCTGCGCCCGCGTGGCGATCGGGCAGTCGGCGGTGCCGCCGCAGGTGGAAGACGCCCGGCGGACGCTGCAACTGTTGGAAGCCGAGCGGAAGGCGCTGGCGGCCGAGCAGGCGGCCGGCGGCGACCAAGCCGCCCAAATCACACGCATCGACGACGAACTGGCGACCGGTAAGACGACGCTGGCCGGCCTGGAAGAACGTTGGACGAAGGAAAAGGCGTTCGTCGATGAAATCCGCGCGCTACGGACGAAACTGAAGGAAAAAGCGGCCGCCGGCGTCGCCGACACCGACCCCGAAATCGCCGCCGCCCGCAAGGACCTGGAGTCTAAGACCAAGGAAC
>JBOFFD010000542.1:0-2055 GCA_051648425.1 Planctomycetia bacterium | reverse complement strand
TGGTGTCGAAGCCGTCCATTTCGACCAGGATGGCGTTCAGCGTTTGTTCGCGTTCGTCGTGCCCGCCGCCCAGCCCGCTGCCGCGCCGCCGGCCGACGGCGTCGACTTCGTCCAGGAAGATGATGCAGGGGGCGCTTTCCTTGGCCTGGCGGAACAGGTCGCGCACCCGGCTGGCGCCCACGCCGACGAACATTTCGACGAAGTCGCTGCCCGAAATCGAGTAGAACGGCACGCCCGCTTCGCCGGCGATCGCCTTGGCGAGCAGCGTTTTGCCCGTTCCCGGCGGTCCGACGAACAGCAAACCGCGCGGAATGCGGCCGCCCAGCCGTTGGAACTTTTGCGGGTTCTTCAGGAACTCGATGACCTCGGCGACTTCCTCTTTCGCTTCCTCGGCGCCCGCCACGTCGGTGAAACGGACGGTCGTCTGTTCCTTCGTGACGAGCCGCGGTCGGCTGCGGCCGAAGTTCAGCACGTTGCCCGGTCCCGCCTGGTTCCGCAGCGGACGGATGAAGAACAGGTAGATGGCCGCGCAGCCGAACACCAACAGCGTCATGTGGAAGACGAACTGCGCCACCAGCGGATTGGACGACTCGACCTTGAAGTTCTCGATCGTGCCGAGCTGTATCAGCAATTTGGAATCGACGGCGGTCGGCGGCAGTTCGATCTTGTACCACTCGCGCGGACGAGTCGAGGCGGCGGTCTTCTTCTCGTCTTTCTTCGCATCTTTCTTGGCGTCGCCCTTCGCCGGTTCATCGACCTTCGTTTCAGCGTTCGCGAGGGCCGGCGGCGTCGACGGTTCGACCTTCGCCTCGGGCTTGGTTTCCGGCTTCGGATCGGCTTTCGCGTCGGTCTTGGAGTCGGCGGGCGTTTCGTCCTTGGCGGCCGGCTTCTCGATCGGCCGGACGCGAAGGATGTTGTCCATCAGTTCGCCTTGGTCGAAGCCGACGTACTTCTCCGCCTTCGGGTCCCAGTGTTTTTGGAACTCGGCGAACGAAACGATCTTGTACGTACGACCCTGGCCGATCGCCAAACTGAAGAACAGGACGGTGAACAGGATCAGCGACAAGAAGAGGAAAAGGGGCCGGGGGATGCGCGGTCCACGCGGGGCGTCGAGCGCGTCTTTGCCGCCGGGGCGCTGAAGTCGAGGGGCGCCGTTGTTGTTGTCGTCGGGCATCCTTGATGATTTCCTCTGGCGGCGGCCGACGAGCGGCCGCGGCGACGAACTTTCCCGGCGGGCCGACCCCGCCGCTTCACTGTTCACCGTCCGGCCGACCGCCGGAGGACGGCCGGTCGACCTCAATCCATTCCGTGATTGCCGCGGACCGAGCCGACGGTCATATTGTAATCTAGGAAGACGGTGCGGAATTCGCCAGCCGAACGACGATCAACCGTTGTTCGTGGTCCTTCGACGGCGCTTCGGTCGTGCTTTGATCGGGGGACCGCCGAAAATGACGGAACAAATCGACCATCGGGCGAAGGGTCGGACCGAAGGCCCGCGGCGGCGCCCCGTCACGTGGGGCGTCTTCGCCGTCTGGGCGGCTCTGTTCGCCGCGGCGGCGTGGTGGAGCAACGGTCTCGACTTCGCCGGCGGCGTTCTGGAATGGGGCGCGGTGCGCGAAGAGTCGTTGGTCGCCCTCGGCGCCCTCAGCCCTGCCTTGGTCGGCAACGCCGACGCACCGTTCGGCGTCGGCCAATGGCAGCGTCTGGCCACTGCCGCCCTCTTACACGCCAGCTTGATCCACATCGCCTTCAACACACTGGGCCTTTTGGCGCTCGGGCGCGTCATCGAGCCGCTCTACGGCGGCGGCACGCTGCTGGCGGTCTTTGGTTTCGGTTCGCTCGCCGCCAACGGTTGTTCGCTGGCCTGGCACCGCCAGGAACTCGAATTCCTGCAAGTCGGCGGTTCCGGCGGCGTTTTCGCGCTGGCCGGTTTTTTGACCGCGTCGGCTTGGATGCTGCGCGACCGCCTCGGCCCCCGGCCGTATCGCCGCATGGCGGTCGTCCTCGTCCTTGGACTCGTCTTCGTTTTCGATTGGAACGCGGTCGACCACTCCG
>JBOFFD010000541.1:0-3238 GCA_051648425.1 Planctomycetia bacterium | reverse complement strand
CCGACGTCGTAGCGCAGTTCCAGGTACGTGCCGTCGTCGTCGTCGACCCGGCAGAGGTTTTGCCACTCGGCCGTCGGCGAGCGCTTGCGGCCGGCGACGAAGACTTCCGTTTGCCAGACTCCCTGCGCCACCGTTCGGCCGCCGACGCGGAACATGAAGGCGACGTCGGCTCTTGGTTTCGCGATGCAGGGATACGACTGAAGTCCGACGAACGCGGAATCGGAAGTCCAATCGGTGCGAAAGGTGTGTACTCGCGTTTGATCGTCCGCGAAACCGGGGTGGTCGAGCGGTTCTTCGGCGGGGAGGCGCTGCGACGGTTTCTCCTCGGCACGCGCCGTTCGCGGCAGAACGGCGAGGGCGGGCCGCCAGCGGCGGTAGGCGGCTTCGTTCACCGCTCGTTTCATGACCGGGACGGCTTTTTCGCTGGCGTGTTGAAAATACTTAAGAAGGGCGCCGGTGGGATGCGCCCATCCCGCCGGCGTCGCCGTCTGAAACGCGGTTTCGAGAACGCGGCCGTAGACGTCTTCGTGGACGGACATCCAACCCAGGTCGCGGAGCGCTATTCGAAGTTGATCGAGTTTGACTAAGACGATGGGGGCCTGCCATTGTTTCAGCGACAACCCGTCGAGCCAGGAATGGCGACACTCGGACGTTTCGCAAATCCAATCGAGTTGGTCGATGAGCGGCTCGAGTTCGATCTCGCCGTCCATGGCGAACAGAACGTCGAGTAAGAGACCACCAAGTTTGGCGTCGGCGGAATCGATCGCCGGGTGCGGTTCGAGTTCCCGAGCGCCGTCGGGGAGGTCGCGGCCGTGATACTGTAAGAGACGTTGGTAGTTGGCGGCCCAGGCCGAGGGCGGTTTGAAGGCGCGCTGCGGTTCGGGTCGAGTCACGACGCCTTGCCTCCGGCCGGCGCGCCGAGTTCCTTGGCGCGGGCGGTGGCGGCCGAGACCGCTTCGATGAGGGCGCCGCGGACGGCGCGGCTTTCCAGCACGGCCAGGCCGGCGATCGTCGTGCCGCCGGGGCTGGCGACCTGATCCTTTAAGACGCCCGGGTGCAGGCCGGTCTCTAAGACCATGCGGGCGGCGCCTAAGACGGTTTGGGCGGCCAGGCCGACCGCCACGTCGCGCGGCAGGCCGACGTTCACCCCGCCGTCGGCGAGGGCTTCGATGATTTGGTAGACGTACGCCGGCCCGCTGCCCGAGAGGCCGGTGACGGCGTCCAGCAGCGGTTCCGGGACCGCGTACGCCACGCCGACGGCGCGAAACAGGTCGACGACGAAGTCGAGGTCGGCCGCCGTCGCCGCGCCGCCCGCCGCCACGCCCGACGCCGCTTCGCCGACCAGGCTGGGGGTGTTCGGCATGACGCGGACGAGCCGACGGTTCGCCCCTAAGACGTCCGCGATCTTAGCGAGCGTCACCCCCGCCGCGATCGACGCCACCAGATGCCGGTCTTCGACGAACGGTTTGATCCCCGCCAGAGCGGCCGTCATGTATTGCGGCTTCACCGCGAGGACTAAGAGGTCGGCGGCGGCGCAGACGGCCGCGTTGTCGGCGTGCGTCTTACCGCCGACGGCGTCTTCAAACTGCCGCCGCGCTTCCGGTGAAACGTCGCCGGCCGTGATCCCGTCGACGGTGGTCTTGCCGGCGCGCAGGAAGCCTGCCGCCAGCGCCCGCGCCATCTGTCCGCCGCCGATGAATCCAATCCGTATCGTCACGACTTCAACCCCGTCGCCACTAGAAAAACGATGCCGAATGGAACAGACCCGCCAAGACTGAAGCAACCCTGTCAAAAGTGCGTCTTTGTCAGCCGCCGCTTTCCTCGGCGGCGCGTCCGTCGCTTTTCCCACGCCGACCGCCAAGCTCCAAAGACGCGCCGCTGAGGAAAGCGGCGGCTAACAAGAAGGAATCGTCCGGCATTTCGGTCGTCAGAACGCGAGGCCGTACCGTTCCGTCATCACGCGACGGACTGCGACCATCTGATTGTCGATGTCGTTGAGGTTGCGCAAGTACGTGCCGACGCCCTGCCGCGCCATCTGCGACCGCAGCCCCAGGTTGGCGGCGGCGTCTTGCGACGCGGTGACTCCGGCGCCGTAGAAGCCGAGCGGGGTGAAAGCCCCGGTGACGCCGACGGTGCGCGACCGCTGCGCGCCGAACTGCATGTTGGAATCGCGGATGGCGAAGCCCGAGCCGCGTAAGAGGCCGCTGACTTCCTGGCCGAAGTTTAAGAGGTCGGCGTCGACGTTTAAGATCGGTAGGCGGTCGATCCGCAGCGCGTACCGTTCGTTCCAGAGGGCTTTTTCACCCATCGTCCTACTCTTGACGTTGCGCAGGTCGTCGATGACGTGGCGCACCGACGCGAAGTATTCCTTCGAGGCGGCGCCGCGGAGCGTTTTCTGGTAGTCGACGCTGGTCGGGTCGGGCGAGCCGGCGTCGCCGGGGGGCTGCCGCATTTCGGCGGCGATCTTATCCAGCCGGCCGGCGTCGCTGGGCGTGGTGATGAACGACAACACCTGACGCAGACCGTCGGCCGTCACGTCGCCGCGCAGCGACAGGCTGTTGCCCGAAACCGACGACTGCCAGTTCTCCAGGTCGGGCATGCCGGCGCCGATGCGTCGCAGCACTTCCAACGTGATCGGCTGGCCGCATTTTTCCAGGCAGGCGGTCGGGTTCTCGAAGTCGAGCCGCAGCCGGCCGACCGGCTTCCCGTCGATGCGGATGGCGAACGTCAACCCGCGCAGGGTGGCCGCCACCGCCGCCACTTGGTCGAGCTCCGCCAGCGGCACGACGCCCAGCTTCGCCAGCCGGTCGCGCGCCGCGTCGACCGAAATCGCGTGCGTCAGGTCGATCGCCACCACCAACGCGGCGTCGGTTTCGACCAGCGCCAAGCCTTCGGAAAGATAGTCGGAAAGCTTCGCGTCGGCGTCGGACTGGGTTTGCAGCCAGCGGCCGAGGAACTGGCGGTCGGCGGGATGCACCATCGCCATCTGCTTGCCGGTGAGCTGCACGAAGTAGGCGTCGCGCGGCGACCACACCACCTGTCGGGCGCCGATGGTGTCGAGCTTACCCTTCTCATGCTCCGCGACCTTCGCCAGCGGGATGGCGGCCACCAGATCGACCATGCCGATCTCCCAGACCGCGGTCAGGTCGGGCAGCGTCAGGTAGCTGGCCATCAACATACGATCGGCTTCGCGCGGCAGGTCTGCCAAGCCGTCGGCGGCGGCGGTGCGCAGCCAGTT
>JBOFFD010000540.1:0-5557 GCA_051648425.1 Planctomycetia bacterium | reverse complement strand
CAACTGGCGGCGATGGTCCGCCACCGCAGCTTGGTGATGATCTTTTCCGACCTTCTGACCGACGACGCCGACGCGGTTCTGAAAAGTCTGCACCATCTTAAACACCGCGGCAACGACGTCATTCTGTTCCACGTCTTGGACGCGGCCGAGGTCGACTTTCCGTTCCACGGCATGGTCGAGTTCGAGGACAAGGAAACGCCGGAAAAGATGCTGGTCGATTCCGACGGCATGCGGGCCGACTATCTGGAATCACTGGGCGAGTTCCGCGCCCGCTACAAGCGCGACTGCACCGCCGCCGGCGTCGACTACGTCCCCCTGCACACCGGCATGGCCTTCGACAAGGCTCTCATGGAATATCTCACCGACCGTCAGAAACGATTTTAAGAAGGCGTGCGGTAAGACGGCGGACCCCGTACAACACCAGGGTCGGCGCGGTCGGTCGTGAAATCGGTCGGTCGTGAAATCGGTCGGACGGGATGGGCGGGAAGCCCTCGGGGTGGCGTCGTGTGGATTTTGCTGCTGATGACGCTTTCCTTCGCGCAGACGGTCGCGCCCGGCCCGCGCCCCGCTCCCGCCGCTCCCGCCGCTCCCCCGGCCGCCGCGCCGACGCCGCCGGTCCGGTCGCCGTTCCTTGAAGCCGTCGGCCTGCGGGTGCAAAAACTGCACGTTCCCGCCGAGCAACTCGGCGAATGGCTGCTCGGCGAACGGGCCTTCCCCCGCAACGAACTGAAACACACCGTCGACGAGGCCGATCTCGACCGCCGGGTCGACGCCTACAACGCGCGGTCGAATCGCCCGCCGACCCGCCGCCCGATCGCCGCGGCGCTGGAGGCCCGCCTCGACCCCGCCACCTTCGAGCTGACGGGGCGCGGCGTTTGGCGCGTCCCCGCCGGAGCCGCCGCCGAGGTCGTCCTGGCGCCGTGGAACGCCGCCGTCTCCAGCGCCTCGGTGGGACCGGCCGGCGACGAGAATAGCGGCCCGCTCGGTGCGCGGGCGGGGCTGCCGACGGTCGCCGTCCGCCTGGGCGCGACACCCGCCGGCGAACTCGTCGCGCCGCTACCGGTCGACAACCCCACGCTGGGCGCCGACGGCTCGACCGCGGGCGACGTCCGCCTCGTCGTCGATTGGACCCTCGCCACCGTCGAAGACCGCGAGCATCGAGTCGTCGAACTGCACCTCCCCGATTGCGCCGTCTGCACGCTCGATCTGGCGCTGCCGAGGGGTTGGCGGGTTCGGCCGGTGACGCCGGTCCGGCTTCTGCCGGCGGGGCCTGGGGACGTGCAACGGATCGACCTTGGCGGCTTTCCGCGAGTGGTGTTGGAACTGCGGCCGCCGACCGCCGGCGCCGACGATCGCGGCGCGTTGACCTGGTCGAGCCGGAAGGACTACGTCTTCCGCGAGAACGGCGTCGAAATGACCGCCGAACTGAGTTTGGAAGCGCTGCACGAGCAGGTCGACGAGGTGGTGCTGCGACTCGATCCGCAGGTGTTTCCGAAACCAGTGGAGGTGAGTACGCCGGCGGAATGGCGGCGGCTCGACTCGGCGGACGGCCTGACGCGGTGGGCGGCGCGGTTTCGGCGGCCGCCGCTGGGCGCCTTCCGCATCGGTTTCAAGAGCCTGCTGCCGGCGCCGATCGACGTCGATTGGCGGCCGCCGACGGTGGTGGTGGAAAACGCCCTGCCGCGCGGCGACGTGGTGCGCTTCTCTGTAGCCTCGGGGCTGCGGTTGGGGATGCTGTCGGCCGGCCGGTATGAACAGCGCACCGTGGGCGTCGACGCCGAGGGCCTGTACACCGTCGAATTCACCAGCCCCGGCGGGTTCGCGGCGCCGACGACGTTCGGCCTTTTGACCCCCGCCGAAGTTCCCGACTGGCCCCGGTTCTGCATCCGACTGCTTCAGGAAGGCGGCGGGAAGCGGCCCGGCCGCCGGTTGTTGGAACTGCTGCCGCCGGCGGCGCGCGAGTTGGTCAAGCAGGCGGCCGGCCGGGGACCGTTGCCGCCGCCGGCCGAACGACAGCTTGTCGACGCCCTCAACGAGGTGCTGGCCCGCCCCGACCTGGTCACGCCCGAGGATTTCGTCGGCGTGCCGTTGCCGACCGACCTCCGGCGGCCGACCGCCGGCCCCCGTTCCGCCGAAGGCCCCACCGGCGACCGCGGCGTCGTCCGTTGGAACCGCCGGGTGTTGGAGGCGGCCTATCCGCGCGACCTCGTCCCGGACGTCGTCCAGGAATCGGTCCCCACGGTCCGCCTGTCGGACAACGCCCCGGAGGTCGACGTCGCCCAGCAGGTGTTGCTCGACCTTACCGGCGAACGGATGCGGCTGTCGGCCCTGTTGGAATGGCGGTGCAGCCACGGCACGCTGTACTCGCCGACCGCGTGGGCGCCGGCGGGCTGGACGGTGTTGCGGGTGGAGGAATCGCCGGGCGGCCGACCGATTTCGTTTCAAACCGAACCGGCCGAAGACGGCGGCGTCCTCGTCCGGTTGCAATTGGAAAAAGGCCTGTCGGCGCAAGAGACGCTGCGGGCGCTCGTGTCGGCCGAGTCGTCGCAGGGCCTGTTGCTGCCGGTCGACGACGCGGTCGACTTGACGCTGCCGGAGATTCGCGCGGTCGACTTCGCGGCCAACCAGTCGAGCGACTACGCCTTTTATCTACCGCCGAACCTGCCGTTCCGCCGCGAGAACCTGCCGACGGCCCGTCGCGACGCGCCGCCGTTCGCCGTCGGACTGCCGGCGCCGAGCAACGCGACGCCGTACTTCTTCCGGTACACGCCGCCGTTGAAAGACGCGACGCTGACGCTGCTGGTCGAGAAGCCGAAGTTTTCGGTCGACCATCGGCACGACGTGCGGTGGGACGGCCGGCGCTGGACGGGAACGCTTTCGCTGGACGTGACGGTGGAACGGGGTCTGCCGCAGTCGATCGGGCTGGTCTGTTCGACGCCGACGCCGCCCGGTTTGACCTGGACGACGGTCGGCGCCGTCAACAGCGTCGAGGCGTTCGAGCCGACCGCCGCCGCCGAAGCGGCGGCGATCGGAACCAACGACTACGACCTGCGGTTCTCCGGTCCGCTCACCGGTCGGTTGCGGGTCTTAGGGACGTGGAGTTCCGACGAGCCGTCGCTGGAGGTTCCGTTGTTCCGCCTGCCGGCGGCCGAGCGGTTCCTGGCGACGGTGACGGTGAAGGGAAGTACGGGCGAACGGATCGACGTGACGGCGACGGGCGTCGCGGAAATCGAGCGGGAGACGGCGGTCGACGCCGGCGACGAGCCAGGGGTCGGCGACCCGGCGCTTGGCGACCCCTCGCTTGACGGCGCGGTCGGCGGCGACGACCGGTTGTGGGCGGGCACGTACTCGCGATGGCCGTCGGAAGCGCGGTTGGAGTTGCAGGTGCATCCGGCGGCGGCCGACGCCGAGCCGATCGGCGTCGACCAAGCGGTCGTCCGCGTTCGCACCTTGGTCGAAGATCGGCAGCTCGTCCAACAGGTGTCGCTGCGTTTGGACTGCCGCCGCGCCCGGCCGCTGGACTTGCGGCTGCCGCCCGAATCGCGGCTGTGGTACGCGGTGGTCGACGGGGCGGCGATCGATCCGCGGCTGTACGACGGCCGGCTGCAATTGACGCCGCGGCTCGCCCCCGGTCGGCACGTCGTCGAACTGCTCTACGCCGAGCCGACGCCCCGGTCGTGGGGGCTTCCGGTGGCGCGGGTGCTGCCGCCGCTGGTCGACTGGCAGACGGCGTCGTTCGCGTGGGTGGTCGAACGGTACGGGGCGGCGGCGGCGCTGCCGGACGAAGCGCTGGCGTCGCACGGCGTGGTGGCGAGCGTCGGGCGGTCGACGGCGTCGGCGAAGAGCGGCGACGACGGAATCACGTTCCTGGGCGACGCCCGCCCCAACAGGGGCGCCGTCGACGCCCTGCGCGACGCCTACGCCCAGACGGCGGTCGCCGGCGCGTCGATCGACGACGCCGCGCTCTTGCGCCGCTTCGCCGACGCTCTTCCCGCCGGCTGGTTGCTGCTGGTCCAGGAAGACGCGCTGGCGCCGACCGGCGGCGACGAACCGGCCGCGCCGCCGACGTTGGCCGACTGGCTGGAGGGAAAGGCGCTGACGCTGACGGCGGCCGAGCGGAAGATCCTGCTGACGCATCGCCGGCCGGTCGCCGCGTCGCTCGCCGCCGCGACGCCGTTCCCCCGGTGGTTCGCGGTCGACGGCGACCCGCCGTCGGCGTCGATGCTGCCCGGTTGGATCGCCGACGGCGCCGACCGCGTCCGCCGGCAAGGGGTCGATCCGTTCGCGTTTTGGGCGACGCCGGCGATGCGGGACGCCAGCGCGGCGACGCCGCCCGCCAACCTCAGCGAGGCGGCGGTCGATCCGCGCCGCCTGCTCGAGCGGCCGTTGTACACCTGGTCGTTCGAGTCGCGGCGGCTCGACGGCGCGATGGAGTTGTCGGTGGCGCTGTTGCCGACGGAATGGCTGGAACGGTTCGCGCGGACGGCGGCGGCGCTGGCGGCGGTGACGCTGTTGGTCTGGGGTTGGAACCGTGGGTCGCCGGCCGCCCGCCGGGCCGTGCTGGGGATCGCGCTGGCGGCGGCGGCGGCCGGTTGGATCGGCGGACCGGTGTTGCAGGCGGCGTGGGAGCCGCTCGCCGCGACGGCGGCCGCCGCGGTCGTCCTGCTGTTTCGCGCGGCCGTCGTCGTGCCGGTCGTCGAACAATCCGACAGCTCGACCGATCCGTCGCTGTCCAATTTTGAAACGCTCCCGGACCCCTCCAGCAACAGCGGTTACCTAACGGGCGAAACGTACGCCGGCCGCCGCGCCGACGCCTCCAACATCCATGAAGCGCCGCTGTCTTTCGAGCAGGCTCGCCGGCCGTTGGCTTTCGCGACGCGGGCGTCGTCGCGGGAGAAGAAAGTCGTCTGGCGGGCCGACGACGTCGAAGCGTCGCATCCCTCGCCGCCGGAGTACCCGACGATGATCGGCCACCGCGCGGCCGGCGGTTCGTCGAAGCCGCCCTTGATGCCGCCTTCGACGCCACGGGCGGACACCGCTCCGCCGCCCGCGGCCGACGGTCCGGCGTCGAACGGCCCCACGTTGGGGGCGCGGTTGGTGTTGGTGTTGGCGGGCGTGCTGGCCGCCGGCCCGGCCGCGGCGCAGACGGCGAACGAGAACCTCGGCGACGAAGCGCCGGCGCCGCCGGCGGAACCGGTCCGCCCCCCGATGATCTACCGGGTGCTGGCTCCCTACGATCCGGCGCGGCCGAACGAGACGGCCGGCTCGGTGATCGTACCGGACGGCCTGTGGCGTCGGCTGTTGGAACCGAACGCGGCCGACGCCGGCCCGCTCTTAATCGAATCGGCGTCGTACGTCGGGTCGTCGCGGGCCGAAGGCGTCTCGTGGCAGGCGAAACTGAAGGTAGCGGCGCCGGCCGGCGGGGTGTATCCGCGCTGGTTCACCCTCGGCTTCGACGGCGTCGAAGTGCTCCAGGCGCAGGTCGACGGCCGGCAGAGCGACTTCCGCCCGCCCGGCAACAACGCCAGCCTCGACGTGTTGTTGCCCGGTCCCGGCG
>JBOFFD010000539.1:0-2750 GCA_051648425.1 Planctomycetia bacterium | reverse complement strand
CGTGGTTCAGAGCGTAGAACGGCTCGAACTCGACCAGCGCGCCGCCGCCCGCTTCGGTCCCTTGCACGCGGTCGATCGAATACACTTCCATCGCCAGCGGATGGGCGGCGTCGGGCGTGACGCGGTATTCGGGCGTCGTCTGCTTCAGCAGAATCGGCTCGGCGACCTGCTCGAACAGGTTGACCACCGGCGTACACCCCAGCCGGAACGTGGCGGCGTCGACCGCCTGCTGGATCGCCGGAGCCGAGCGGTCGAGGTGGATGAGGACGTCGACCTTGCGACCGAAACGTTGGGTGCGCAGGGCCGACAGTCCGCCGAGTTCGACGAAGAGGAACTTGGACGGGAAGGCGAAGAATTCGGTGAGCAGCCGATAGGCGGGATGGGCGGCGGGGGGCGCCGGCAGCATCGCTTCGTCCCGGCCGAAGCCGCCGGCGCGCAAGACCTCGGCCGGGTCGAGCACGGCGCGGGCGTAGGCCGACGGCGCGGCGCGGCCGGCCGCCGGGGTAGCCTCCGGCGCCAACAGGTCGACCCGCAGCGCGTGGTGCAACAGCAGCTCGTACAGCTCGGCCGTCAGCGGTTCTTCACCGGCCAGGTGGAACCGCAGCCGGTCCAACTTCAGTTGGCTGAAGGTCGGCGTCCCCAGCGTTTCCAGTTCCAGCCGCAACACGGCGACCGTGCCAGTGGGGGCCTGCCACGCCGGCGGAAACGGCGGCGGCCTCATGCCCGCCCGCGCCACCTTTACGGGGCACAGCTCGACCGCCGCCGTCGTGCGGAACCGGCACGGCACGCCGCCCACCGGTTGGCTGCGCAGCATCGCGCCGCGCGGCAACAGGTACGGCGCGTTGGCCTCGGCCAGCGCCGGGGCCGGCTCCAGTTCGACGATCGCCATCGACGGCAGCGGCGCCAGGTAGTGCGGGTGAAGGATCGACAGCAGGGCGTCGGTGAGTTCGGGGTACTCGTCGTCGAGTTTGTGATGGATTCGGCCGGCCAAGAGCGCGAAGCCTTCCATCATCCGTTCGACGTGGGGGTCGGCGCTGCGGCTGGCGTCTAAAAGAAGGCGCCCCGCCGCCGCCGGGTAACGTTCGGCGAAGCGTCGCGCGAAGTGTCGTAGGAATGACAGTTCGCGCTCGTAGTAGGGGTAGAGTGCTTCGCTCATCGCGCGGCCGATCCCTTCCGAATGATTCCGTCGTTGTTCCTACGAGAACGCCGACGGCGCGGCTCCCGGTCCGTCGGCGCACCTTTACGTCACACAAGGTATTACGTTATCGCGACACATCTTGCGGCGGCTTGCGATCCGACCGTCCGCCTCGTACCGTTTCCTTGGTAAAAACGAGAATCCTCCCGTTTGAAGATCGACTCCTGGAAAGGCAACCCCGGATGGCGACCGCACGCATTGGTTTCATTTCTTCGGCCGCGGCGGCCCTCGCCGTTTGGACGGGCTTCGCGTCGACGGTCTTCGCCGCCGACCCGCCGGCGGCCGACGCCAAGAAGATCCTCGTCTACACCAAGTCTTCGGGATTCCAGCACTCCGGCGTCGCCCGCGGCAAAGACGGCGAACTGGGCCTCTCCGAGAAGATCTTGGCCGAGATCGGCAAGAAGAACGGCTACGCGGTCGACGTCACTAAGGACGGCGCCAAGATCACCGCCGAAAACCTGAAGCAGTACGCCGCCGTCGTCTTCTACACCCAAGGCGACCTGACCAACGCCGGCGTCGACATGCAGCCGCCCATGCGGAAGGAAGACCGGCCGGCCATCCTCGAGTACATCAAGAACGGTGGCGGCTTCCTCGGCACTCATTGCGGCGGCGCCGACACCTTCCACGAATGGACCGACGGCAAAGCCAAGCCGTTCCTCGACATGGTCGGCGGCGAGTTCATCGGCCACGGCGCCCAGCAGGGTTCCAGCGTCGAACTGGTCGACCCCAAGTTCCCCGGCGTTTCCGCTTGGCCGGCCGCCTTCACCCTCACCGAAGAGTGGTACGCCTACCGCGGCTTCCAGCCGAACATGCGCGTCCTGATGATGCTCAACCCGGCCGGCATGAAGGAAAAGATGTACGAACGCCCCCCTTACCCCATCACCTGGTGCAGCACCTACGGCAAGGGACGGGTCTACTACACCGGGTTCGGACACCGCGAAGACGTTTGGCAGAACGAGAAGTTCCAGGCGCAGTTGGCCGGTGCGATGAAGTGGACCACGGGCGACGTGGAAGCCGACGCCTCGCCGAACTTGCAGTCGCTGTTCGGCAGCGTCGAAAAGGGCCTGGAACGGATCAACCCGCCCGCCGGCCAGTAACCGTTCGTCAAGGAAGACCCCCATGAACCGCCGCTGTTTCCTGGCTACGTCCGTCGGGTCGGCGGCGTCGATGGCGGCGGCCAGCCAAGAGATGGAGCCGACGGTTCGACTCGGTTTCAGCACGTACGGCTGCACCGGGTTGACGCTCGACGAAGCGATCGACCGGATCGCGGCCGTCGGGTTCGAGGCGGTCGAACTCTGCTGCCTGCCGGGCCAGTCGGCCGATCCCCAAAAACACGATGCCGCCTCCCGCCGAGCGCTGGCCAAACGGTTGGCCGACCGAAACCTTGAAGCTGCCGGCGTGATGGTGAACCTGTCGCCGCTCGCAAACAAACTTGCGGCGGTGGACGATCTGGCGCGGGCGGCGGCCTTCGGCGCGGAAATCGCCTGTGGTGCGCCGCCCCCGGTCGAAACCGTTTTGGGAGGAAAGCCGGGGTCGTGGGCGGAAGTGCGCGACG
>JBOFFD010000538.1:0-1524 GCA_051648425.1 Planctomycetia bacterium | reverse complement strand
CAATCGGCCCAGCGCGGCGGGTGACAATTCGTTGTCCAACAGGTCGACCAGCGAGACGGGCGGTTCGGCGCGGCGCTCGACGGACCGGATCGGCGGGGGCGCGTGGTCGGAATGCACTCCATTGGGAACGCCGTTCGGCGCGCTGAGATCGACGCCGTTCGCGCAGTCGCGAGTTCCAAGCACGCGGCGTATCACGGACGACATGCGCTGGCCTCCACCGCGGGACCGATCGACTTCACGGGGCGGGCCGTCAGTCGGCGCAGCGACAAACCCCACGGCGGTCGGCGGAACAAAATCATCGCCCAATCGGTCCAGCGAAGCTGCAAGGCGTAGAAGCGCAGCACCAGCGGATCGGGCAGTCGATAGAAGCGTTCCATGAGACGCCAGCGGTCGGCGGGCGGACATCCCCGAAAGAACATCCAGTTCAGCCAGTGGGCGCCGACCAACCGGCGTCGATGAACCGTCGCCAACTCATCATAGACGACCGGCCAGCGATCGGCCGGCTCTCGGGCCAAGGCCGCCGCCAATCGGAGGGCCACCGGGAAGGAATAACCGGTCACCGGATGAAACCAACCGCCGGCGTAGCCGCCGACGAGCGGCGCCTGCGGACGGGCGACAGCCTCGACGCGGGGTCTGCTCTGGCGCCAGGGCAGCGGCAGCAGGCCGACTTCCTCTCGCTCGACGCCCGTCACGTTCCAACCGCGTTCCTTACAGTAGTCTAAGATCGCGCGACGGCCGGCGTCGCGGTCGAGCGCCGGGTCGTCGGAAAAGAAGGTTTCTTCGACCAACAGCCGGCGTTCGTCGAACGGCAAGGTGTACATGAACCGGAAGCCGTCGGTCTGCGGCAGGCGGGCGTCCATGACGAGCGGGCGGTCGAGGCCGGACGGTTCGGCGAGTTCCACGACCAGCCCGACGAACTTCTGATACCCGGCGGCGCCTTCGGGGACGATCGGCTGGGAACCGTTGGCGGCGTCGCCGGCTGGGCCGCGGGCGTCGACGATTCGGCCGGCGGTCGCCGACGTTCCATCCGCGAAGGTGATCCGGCCGGCGTCGACTTCGGCGACGGTCGTATCGGTGCGCAGGGTCCAATGGGGCGCCGCGGCGAACGTCGATCGCACAACGGCGTCGAGGCGATGAGAATCGGCGGCGGCGTACGGTTGGTCGAGCCGGCGAGATAGGTTGGGAAAGTGAACGTCGTAGCCAGCCCAGCGGCGGACGACCAACGGATCGACGACTTCTCTTAGATCGTCGGGCACGTCGGCGGCGTGGAAACACCAGGTGTGATTACCCCCGAGCGACGCGCCACGCTCAACGAGCAGCACCGAGGCCGCCGGCCGACTCCGCCGCAGCGACAACGCCAGTAGCGCGTTCTGCAGACCGCCGCCTATCAGGGCGAAATCGAAGTCCGTCCGCACGTTCCCGAACACCGCCTTGCGAAAAAGTCGAAAACGAACGCGCCCTCAAGGTGAAAAGGACGTTACACGATTAGTGTAGTCCATCGGCGCGGACGGCGCGGTTCTTCCA
>JBOFFD010000537.1:0-11118 GCA_051648425.1 Planctomycetia bacterium | reverse complement strand
CGCGTCCGCCGGGGCTGACCGTTCGGTAAGGATCGGACGCGGGGCGGCGGACCACCCCGGCTAAAAGGATGCGTCATTCGATCGTCGCGGCGACGTCGAGATGGTGGTCGCCGCGGTCGACCACACGGGCGGTCGCCAAGCCGGCGGCCCGCAACTGCTCGGCGACCTCGGCGACCGTATAGGCCGCCCGCAGACTGTTGAAGAACTCGCGCTGAAGGATCGCCGGTTCGCCGCCGGCATGTGTGGCGACCAGCCGGCGGGCGTCGTCTTCCGAATCGGACCGTTGCAGGTCGCAGACGTGGACCACGCCCCCGGACCGGGCAAGCCGGCCGATTTCCCGCCAGAAAGCCAGCGGGTCGGAAACGTGATGCAACACACTGCCGGAGAGTACGACGTCGAACGAACCGCCGGGCAAATCCGTTCGCGTGACGTCGGCTTGCAACAGCGCGACGCGGTCGGCCACCCCGTCTTGCTCGAAGCGGCGGCGGGCCGTTTCCAACATGGCCGGGGAAAGGTCGACGGCGGTGAACGTCCAGCCCGGCCGTTGCTGGGCGAGCAGTGACGTAATGTCGCCGGGGCCGCAACCCAGGTCGACGACGCGGAGGGCGTCGGCGTTCGGCAGCGACCGCGCGGCCGTCAGCACCTGTTCGATGAAGAAGCGGTTCACGTCGACGAAGTCGGCGGCGGCGTAGGCGGCCACGACGTCGGCGGCGTCCATCACTTCGGTTTCGGGTTCGCGGGGCATGGGCGCCATCGGATCGCCGGTCTCCGGGAAAAAGACGCTTCCCTTCCCCGGCCGTCGTTAGGCATACTCACGGCATCGCCGTTGAGGCCGTCGCGCCAGGAGTTCCAATTCAATGTACGATCGCCCGCGAATTTGGCTGCGAACCGTCGCCTGGGCGACCGTCGGCTTCTTCGCCGCGGCCAGCGGTGCGTCGGCCGCCGACGAACCGCGCGACGTGCCATGGCTGGACGACGTGCAACGGTCGCCGGCATCGTTCGATCCGCAACGTCACCGTTTCCCGCCGCTGCTTCCGCCCGCCGCCGATCGCGCCGCCTGGGAAAACCAACGCGCGGCGCTGAAACGCCGGTGGTTGGAATACCTCGGCCCATTCGCCACGGAATCGACCGCCGGGCTGTCGAACGCGGTGGAGGTGCTGCAAGAGGAAGTCCTAGAGAAGTGCGTTCGGCGGAAAGTGCGCTACCAACTCGAGAAGGATCTCTGGGGCGAAGGCTATCTGCTGACGCCGAAGAGACCGACGCCCGCCAAGTCGTTGGCCGGGGTGGTGGTGCTGCACGCGACGACGCCGGCGGTAAGCAAGTCGGCGGCGGGCGTTGACGGCCATTCGACCAAGGCGTTCGGACTTGGGTTGGCCGAGCGAGGCGTCGTCGCTTTCTGCCCAAACAATTTTCTTTGGGTGGGCGAGGGCGATTACTCGAATCGCGTCGCCGCCTTCCAGAAACGGCATCCGGGGTCGCGCGGGATGGCGAAGATGCTGCATGACGCCCGTCGCGGGCTTGATGTGCTTGCGGCGACGCCGGAGGTCGACGCCGATCGGCTGGGCGCCGTCGGCCACTCGCTTGGCGCGAAGGAGGTGCTGTACCTCGCCGCGCTTGACGACCGGGTGCGGGCGACCGTCTTCAGCGAAGGGGGCGTCGGCGTGACGTTCTCCAACTGGAACGCGCCGTGGTACTTGGGGCTGGATCTCGATCCGCGGCGGACCGACCACAACGACCTGCTGCCGTTGGTCGCGCCGCGGGCTTTTCTACTTTTGGCGGGGGAGGATGGGACGGGGGCGGCCGATGGTGACCGCAGTTGGCCGTACCTCGACGCCGCACTGCCGATCTACGCGCTGTACGACGGTCGGCCGAGAATCGGGCTGCTCAACCATCGGGAAGGACATTCCGTCTCCGAGGCGAGCGAACGCCGCATCTACGAATGGCTTGATGCGTACCTCCGCGCCAAACCGACGCCGCCGTTGGAAAAATGAGGGGACGGACGTCGCGGTCTCTTGGTGTCGGGGGTATAATTCGCTACCTCCCCCGGAGGTCGAGCGGAGGATGTCCGCGACGACGCCGACACCTCCCGACCACCGCCGCGTTTTACGCGCCGGCGGTAGTCGGTCTTCGACGAGTGACGACAGGAATCCGCTGGAAATGGGTACGACCCGCAACAACGACAGTAAGCTGTCCGACCGGCTGCCGAACGACTGGCAGGAACGGGTGTCCGCGTACCGGGGCGCCCCGTTGCAACACTATCAGCGGGTGCTGAAGACGTTGTCGCAATACGAGTGGATGACGCAGGACGAACGGGAACGAGCCGCGTTCGTCTACGTCGAAAAAGAACTGCTCCGCGAACAAGGACAAGAGGTCGACGAGGAGTAATCCCCGTCGACCACCCGTCGATGACCGTTCAGGATTCCAACGGCAGGTCGGCGTCGGCGACGTTGTCCATCGTCCGCTGCGCCACCATCCGCGTCAAAACTTCGGTGAAGGCGGCGAACGGCAGCGTCGTCTGCTTTTCCTGCCCGTACCGCCGCCAAGCGACCGCCCGTTCCTCCTGCTCCTTCGCCCCCACCACCAGGATGTTCGGAATCTTCTGGGTGATGGCGTTTCGCAGCCGTTTGTTGAACGAATCGCTGGAAGCGTCGACGTCGACGCGGAAGAGGTTCGACTTCAGCGCCGCCGCCAGTTCGTGGGCGTAGTCGGCGAACTTCTCGCCCACCGGCACCACCCGCGCCTGCAATGGGGACAGCCAGGTCGGAAACGCTCCGCCATAGTGCTCGATCAACACGCCGACGAACCGCTCCATCGAACCGAACGGCGCCCGGTGGACCATCACCGGCCGATGCGGCTGGTTGTCGGCGCCGATGTAGCTTAGGTTGAACCGCAACGGTAGGTTGTAGTCGACCTGCACCGTTCCAAGCTGCCACTCTCGGCCGAGCACGTCCTTCACCACGAAGTCGATCTTCGGGCCGTAGAACGCCGCTTCGCCCGCTTCCTCGCTGAACGGAACGCCCAGCGTCGCGGCGGCCGCCCGGCAGGCGGTTTCGGCCTTGTCCCAGTTCGCGGCGTCGCCGGTGTACTTCGACGAATCGGGGTCGCGCAGGCCGACGCGCACGCGATAGTCACGCATCCCCAGTTTGCCGAAGATGGTTTTGACGATCGACAGACAGCCCTCGATTTCCGCCGGCAACTGCTCTTCCATGCAGAAGAGGTGGGCGTCGTCCTGCGTGAAGCCGCGCACGCGGGTCATGCCGCCGAGTTCACCCGCCTTTTCCCAGCGGTAGACCATGCCGAACTCCGCCAAGCGGACCGGCAGGTCGCGGTAAGACCGCTGCTGCGAGGCGTAGATCTTAATGTGGTGCGGGCAGTTCATCGGCTTCAGCAGGTAGCCGTCGATGGCGTCCGGTCCGACGGCGGCGACGCGGTTGGCCAGCTCGCCGCAGGTGCAACCCTGGGCGACCAGTTCCTCCATCACGTCGCGCGGCACGATCGGCGGATACTGCGATTCCGCGTAATACGGAAAGTGACCGCTGGTGCGATAAAGATCGAGTTTGCCGATGTGCGGCGTGAAGACCGAACTGTACCCCTGTTTCAGAAGTTCCTCGGTGATGAACTTCTGCAGTTCGGTGCGGATCACCGCGCCGTTCGGCGTCCACAGGATGAGACCCTGGCCGACGTCTTCGTCGATGTGAAAGAGCTGCAGTTTGCGGCCCAGCACGCGGTGGTCGCGTTCCATCGCCTGCTTGCGTTTTTCGACGTAGTCGACGAGTTCCTCTTTGCTGCGGAACGCCAGACCATAGATGCGGCTGAGCATCGGTTGGGTTTCGTCGCCCAGCCAGTAGGCGCCGGCGATGCGGTCGAGTTTGAAGACGTTGTGTTTGATCCGGCGGGTCGATTCGACGTGCGGCCCTTCGCACAGGTCTTCAAACGGACCGTTCTTATAGAAGCTGACGGTGGCGTTGCCGGCGGCCGCCAACCGGCGGCAATGCTCGACCTTGTAGGTTTCGCCGCGATCGGAAAGCGTCGTTTCAGCGTCGGCGGCGGTAAGATCGCGCCGCTCGAACTTCTGATCTTCCTTCAGAATCTTGCGCATGCGCTCTTCGACGTCTTCCAGGTCGTCGAGGGCGAGCGGGCCGCCGTCGGTGAAGTCGAAGTCGTAGTAGAACCCGTTGTCGATCGGCGGACCAAACGCCAGTTTCGCCCCCGGTCGAACCTGCAACACCGCCTGCGCCAACACGTGGGCGAGCGAGTGCCGCAATTCGTACAGGTCGTCCTTGACCTTATCTTCCTTGTCGCGCATCGGCCGGCTTGCTCCTGAATCGTCGCTTCGTTCGTGTTCGTTCGGTCTTAGTCTCGGGATCGTCTTACGTCGGCGCCGTCGGCGTCTTCAGCGCACGGTTCATCTGCCGCACCGCCTGCTTCAGCCGCTGCTCGTTTTCCACGAGCGCCAGCCTCAAATATCCTTCGCCGACCGGTCCGAAGCCGCGGCCGGGACTGACCGCCACTTCCGCCTCTTCGATCAGCTTCATGGCGATTTCGATCGACCCCATCTTCTCGCGCCAATACGCCGGGATCTTCGCCCAGACGAACATGCCGGCCTTCGGCGGTTCCACTTCCCAGCCGCCGCGCAAGAGGCCGTCGACCAATACGTCGCGGCGCCGTTGGTATTCGACGCCTTGCGCGATCCGCGATTCCTCGGCGTGCCGCAGCGCGATGATTGACGCGATCTGAATCGCCTGGAACATACCGTAATCGTAATACCCCTTGATGGTCGCTAGCGCCTTGACCATCTCTGCGTTGCCGCAGCAGAAGCCGACCCGCCAGCCGGCCATGTTGTAGCCTTTGCTCATCGTCGTGAATTCGACGCCCACCTGTTTAGCGCCCGGCACGCTTAAGAAGCTCGGCGATTCATAGCCGTCGAAATTCACGTCGGAATAGGCGAAGTCGCTGATGACCAGGAAGCCGAACCGCTTCGCCAGCGCCACCAGTTCCACGTAGAAATCCTTTTCGATGCACGCCGTCGACGGATTGTGCGGAAAATTGACGATCACCACTTTCGGTTTGGGGTACAACGTCTCGCACGTGTGCGCGATGCCGCTCAGAAAGTTCTGCGGATTGGTGACGTCGAGCTGCAACACGTTGGCCGAGGCCAGCGCCGGCGAATAAACGTGGATCGGGAACGACGGCGCCGGTACGATGCAGGTGTCGCCCGGCCCCAACAGCGCCAGGCAGAGGTGACTGAACCCTTCCTTCGACCCGATGGTGGCGATCACTTCCGAGCCGGGGTCTAGCTGAACGCCGTAGCGCCGTTCGTACTTGACGGCCACCTCTTTGCGCAGATTGAAAATGCCGGCCGACGCCGAGTAGCGGTGGTTGCGGGTGTCCGACGCCGCTTCGCACAGCTTCGCAATGACCGCCGGGTCGGGCGGGTCGGTGGGGTTGCCCATCCCTAGGTCGATGACGTCGACGTCCGCCCGCCGCTTGCGGTACTTGATCTCGTTGATCTTGCCGAACAGATACGGCGGCAGCCGTTTCAGTCGATCGGCGACCGGAATGCTGAACGTATGCCCCTGGTCGAGTCGATCGATCTCGTCGCGTTGATCCATGATTCCGCCTGTGGCCGCCTGCCGACGAAGCCTTCCGCGACGGCGGAATCGGCCAATCCTCCATCGGCGTCCGGTAGACCATGTATGGTATCCGACCGGCGTGGGACGGCAAAGGTTCAACCGTCCGTCGCGTCCCGCTGAGACAAAATCGACCGCCGGCCGCGCCGCCGTCGGCCCCACTTTCCGTCATTCCCGCGAACTTCCACCCCTGGCCGAGCAAACCTTCCAATCCGCGCTTCTTTCCTGCTTTGACGCGCGGTTTCCATGTGGTACTTGCCTTTTAGTGAAGTTCCCATCGATTCGAGACGACGACCAGCGAGGGTGTCATGGCGCGACGGACGTTGAACGGCAAGCGGATTCTCATCACCGGGGCGACCAGCGGCATCGGCCGCTCCCTAGCGGTCGAAGCGGCCAAGCGGGGCGGCAAGGTGTTCCTCACCGGCCGCAACGAAGAACGACTCAATGAAGTCTTGGCGACGATTCGCGCCGCCGGCGGCACGGCCGAAGGCATGATCGCCGACGTGACGGAGGCCGCCGATCGCGACGCCGCCGTCCACCAGTGCGAACAGAAGTTCGGCGGGCTGGACCTGCTCGTCAACAACGCAGGCGTCGGCGCCACCGGCCACTTCCAATATGCCGCCCCCGACCGCCTCAAGAAGATTTTCGACGTCAACTTCTTCGGCCCGGCCGAACTGACCCGCCTCGCCATTCCCTTGCTGAAGGCGGGCGACGATCCGTGCATCGTCATGATCGGCTCGGTGGTCGGCCGCCGCGCCATGCCGGCCCGGCCCGAATACTCCGCCAGCAAGTTCGCCCTGGTCGGCCTGACCGAAGCGCTGCGGGCGGAGCTGTCGAAGGACAACGTCGAAGTGACCCTGGTTTCGCCCGGCCTCACCGGCACGTCGTTTGAAGAAAACATGATCGAAAACCACGCGAAGCTTTCGCTGAAGAAGCAGCGGACGATGACTTCCGAAGAGGTCGCGGTGCAGGTGTGGAACGGCGTCGAACGCCGGAAGAACGAACTGACGCTGACGTTCAAGGGCAAGCTGCTCTTGCTCATCAACCGCCTGGCGCCGCGGTTCATCGACCGTATGGTCGCCCGCCGGGTGAAGCAGCTTTACGCCGCCGAAACCGCGACCGCCGCCAAGGGTTGATCCAGACTACACGGGTCGACCGGCGCGAACCGGACGATGAGGCAGCGCGTCCGATTCCCGCCGGACGCGGACGATCGCCCTCCGTAGACTAAAGTGGCCGACGGGCCGGGCGATTAGCTCAGTTGGTTAGAGCGCCACGTTTACACCGTGGATGTCGGGGGTTCGAGTCCCTCATCGCCCAATCCGCTTCACCGACGCCGAGCGTGCGTCGTCAGGCGAACAGTTCTTCAACGACCCGGCCTTCGACGTCGGTCAGGCGGAAGTCGCGGCCGGCGTAGCGGTAGGTGAGCCGTTCGTGGTCAAGACCCATCAAATGTAAGATCGTGGCGTGCAGGTCGTGCATGCTGACTTTGTCGCGTTCGGCGTAGTAGCCGTAGTCGTCGGTCGCGCCGTAACGGAAGCCGCCTTTCACACCGCCGCCGGCCAGCCACATCGTGAAACCTTCCGGGTTGTGGTCGCGGCCGTCGTCGCCTTGCGCCGTCGGCGTCCGGCCGAACTCGCCGCCCCACCAGACCAACGTGTCTTCCAACAAGCCCCGCGCTTTCAGATCGCGCAGCAGGCCGGCGATCGGCTTGTCGACTTCCTTCGCGTTCTTCTCATGTCCTTTCTTCAGATTGCCGTGCTGGTCCCATTGCACTTGACTGTCGCTGTGCGTCACTTGAATGAACCGCACGCCCGCCTCGGCGTACCGCCGGGTCATGAGACACATCCGGCCGAAGTTCGCGGTGAAGGGGTCGTCCAGGCCGTACAGCGTTTTCGTCGCGGACGATTCGGCCGTCAGATCCTCGACGCGCGGCAGTTCCGTTTGCATGCGGAAGGCCAACTCGAAGGAATTGATGCGGGTTTCCAGCGCGGTCTGCGGTCCGGTCGCCGCCAGGTGTTCGCGGTTCATTTCCATGAGCCGTTGCAGTTGCAACTGCTGCAGCGGCCGCGATAGTTTACTGTTGGAGATGTAGCGGACCTTCGCTTTGTCGGAAGGAACGCTGGCGTCGCCGATCGGCGTACCCTGGTGGACGGCCGGCAGGAACGCCGAACTCCAGTTGTTGACGCCGCCGTGACCGAGCGTCGGACACAACGTGATGAACGACGGCAGGTCGGCGTTTTCCGTTCCCAGGCCGTAGCTGAGCCAAGATCCGATGCTGGGTCTGACGAAGTTTTCGCTGCCGGTGTGCAGTTTCAACATCGCGCCGCCGTGGGCCGGATTGGTGCCGTGCATTGAGTGGACGAGGCAGAGGTCGTCGACCTGTTTCGCCACGTTGGGAAACAATTCGCTGACGGGGATTCCGCTCTCGCCGTACTGCTGAAACTTCCACGGCGATTTCAGAAGGTTGCCGGTGGGCGCGAACTGAACCCGCGGCTTGGCGAACGGCAGCGGCTTGCCGTGGTCGCGGTCTAAGAGCGGCTTGGGGTCGAAGGTGTCGACCTGCGACGGACCGCCGGTCATGAACAGGAATATGATGCGTTTCGCGCAGGCGGGGTGGTGCGGCGCTTTGACGGCTAACGGATCGGTGGTCGCCGCGGCGCGGGCCTGCTCGGCCAGAATCGACGACAACGCCATCGATCCGAAACCGACGGCCGAGGATTCCAACAGACGGCGGCGGGTGAGCGGCATCATAAAAATCGTTCCCTGTCGAAAGGTCTCAGCCGTTCAGTCGATGAACAGAAACTCGTTGGCGGCAAGCAACACTTGGCCGAGGGCGTGCCACGCGGCGCGACGCCGTTGTTCCCTGTCGGCGCCGTCGTTGTAAGATTCTTCCGCGGTTCGTAAGAACCGGCGGTGTCCGTCGAGCTCCGTCGTCGACGGCCGTCGGCCGTAGGCCGCGACGACCATGCGGTCGATCCTCGCGGCGTCGTCGTGTTCGTCAGGTGTTGCGAATCGGTCGGCGAGGGCGACGCCGGCCGTCATCACCAATTCGGCGTTCAACATCAGCAGCGCCTGCGGCGGTACGGTCGTCGCGACACGGTCGCCGTTCGGCACCGCCGGGTCGGGGAAATCGAACAACTGAAACAGATCGTACACGTTGTTGCGGACGACCGGCAGATAGAGCGACCGGCGGACGCTGTCGTAGGTAGTGAGGTCTTTCGAGGTGTGGTCGAAAAGATAGTCGCGGTTCTTCACCTTGAGCACCGGTCCGCCCGCCCGCCGGTCCAGCCCGCCGGAAACCGCCAGCAGCGAATCGCGGATTTCCTCGGCGTCGAGCCGTCGCACGCTCCACCGGCTCCGTAGTTTGTTTTCGGGGTCGATCTCCAAACTGCGCTGCGCGGGTGCGGCGCCTTGCCGGTACGTGTTCGACGTCACGATCAGACGGTGCAGCTTTTTCAGCGACCAGCCGTCTGAAATGAACCGTGTACTCAGCGAGTCCAACAACTCAGGATGCGTCGGACGCTCCCCTAAGACGCCGAAGTTGTCGGTCGACCCGACAAGCCCGCGGCCGAAATGCCAGCGCCAGACTCGGTTGACTACGACCCGCGCCGTCAACGGATTCTTGGGGTCGACCATCCACCGGGCCAATTCCAAGCGGCCGCTGCCAGAGGCGGGAAAGGTCGGCGGCGTCGGGCCGCGCACGGCCTCGGGGACGCGGCGGGGGACGACTTCGCCCAGTTTGAGATGGCTGCCGCGTATGTGGACCGCAACGTCCACCGCCTTGCCGTCCGCAACGCCCATCGCGGAAGGCGTCTCCGGCGGCGACTTCTCCAACGCCGCCAACTCGTCCTGCCGTTTCTTCAGTTCCTTCTTGACGGCCTCGGGGTAAGACGATTCCTTCTTATCCGACGGCTTGGCGTCGGCGGCGCGGCTGGCGTCGATTTCTTTATCCGCGGCGGCGATGAAAGCTTCCAGTGCGGTCTTCATTTGAGACAACTTGGCGTCGTAGGCCGTTTTCGCGGCGATGCTTTCCGGGGTCGGCAGCGGGTTTTCATGCCAGCGGGCGACCTTGGTGAACGTCTCCATCGTTCGGGTGCTTTTGAGAACGCCCGCCAAGCCGTAGTAGTCGGCGGTGGAAATCGGATCGAACTTATGGTCGTGGCAGCGGGCGCAGCCGAGGGTGAGACCGAGAAACGCGCGGCCGACGGCGTCGATCTGTTCGTCAACGACGTCCATCTCCATCTTAGTCTCGTCGACCTCCGCGAGCACTTTGGCGCCGAGGGCCAGGAAACCGGTGGCGACAAGCCGTTCGTCGCGGGCGGCGGGTTCGGTGGTCGGCATAAGGTCGCCGGCGATCTGCTCTAAGAGGAAGCGGTCGAACGGCAGGTCGCGGTTGAAGGCGTCGACGACGTAGTCGCGGTACTTCCAAGCGTTGCCGTGGGCGACGTTTTCATCCAGTCCGTTGGAGTCGGCGTAGCGGGCGACGTCGAGCCAGTGGCGTGCCCACCGTTCGCCGTAGGCCGGCGACGACAACAACCGGTCGACGAGGCGCTCGTAGGCGTCGGGCCGACGGTCGGCGAGGTAGTCGTCGATCTCCGCCGGCGTCGGCGGCAGTCCCGTAAGATTGAAAGTGACGCGGCGCAGCAGCGTTCGGGCGTCGGCCGGCGGCGCGGGTGTAAGACCGGCCGACTCAAGCCGGGGAAGAATATAAGAGTCGACGGCGTTGACGATCCAATCCGAATCCGTCGATGGCGGCGGGGCCGACGGACGAATCGGCTGGAACGACCAGTGGTTCGGGTCGCGGATGTTGTTCTTCGCGGCGACGTCGTCGGGGAATGGAGCGCCTTGCCGAATCCACTCGGCCAAGTCGGCGACCTGACGCTCGGTCAGCCGACCTTTCGGCGGCATGGCGGGTGCGTCGTCCAACTGTTTGACGGCGTGGATAAGCAGACTTTCGTCCGGCTTCCCGGGAACGATCGCGGGGCCGGCGTCGCCGCCGGTCAATAGCGCCGCGCGGCCGTCGACGCGCAATCCGGCCCACTGCTTCTTAGTGCCGTGGCACTGTTGACAGTTTTCGACCAGGATCGGGCGGACGCGGTTTTCAAAAAACTGCAACTGTTGCGGCGTCGGCTCGGCGGCGGTGCAAAGAACGATTGCGAGCGGTGCGAGGCAGTGAGGAAGCGGCATGGCAAGCTCCGCGGCGGGTCGGGCGAGGTAGGACGTCGACGAGACTAGTGTATCCGACGCCGCTCAGTCCCGCAAGTCGCGCGAGCGGGTTCACGAAGTCAGTCGGATTTTCTTGGCTTGATCAAGATGTTCCGACCGAACGTTTCGGTCCTAACGGACCAATTGTCTTCCTTGGACTCCGGGTCGACGAAGCCGATGAGGACGCCCTGTTGATTCAATTGGTCGAGCAGGCTGATGAGCCATTTCTGATAGTACAGCTCGAGCATGAAACTGACGCCCATGTTCTGCAGCACGGAATTGA
>JBOFFD010000536.1:0-1983 GCA_051648425.1 Planctomycetia bacterium | reverse complement strand
CGTGGATCACGGTTCAAGGACTGCGCGGGCAGGTCCGGTTCACCCAAAGCCGAGGTCGGGAAGGGTCGCCGACGACCGTCGAATTGACGATCGTCAACCGCTGGCCCTGGCCGGCGTGGGGGCTGTCGCTGGCCCGCGGCTTCGGTTCCTCGGAGGGGTCGGGCGACGACGGACCCGGAGCCGCGCTGGCGATGGTTGGCGGCTGGTCGACGCGCCGCGTCGACTGGACGTTCCGGCCTGGTCGGCGCGGGGTGTATCCGCTGGAGGCGCCGGCCCTGGAAACCGCGTTCCCCTTCGGCCTGTACCGCGCCCGCAAGCCGATCGACGCCGTCGACCAGTTGATCGTCCACCCGGCTCGCACGACGCTCGACGCCCTGCCCGACGCCGTCGAAATCGAAGCCCAGGAGCAGCGCGGATCGGACCGGCGGGCGGGCGACGTCGGCGACGTGCTGGGCGCCCGCTGGTTCCGTCAGGGCGATTCGCTGCGGCGGGTCCACTGGGCGCAGTCGGCCCGGCAGGGTCGGCTCATCGTCTGCGAACGGCAGCAGCCGGCCTTTCTGGCGCTGCGGGTGGTGCTGGACCTGGAGCCGGCCCACCACGGCGGCGTCGGCCGGGAGGCGTCGCTGGAACGGCTGATCCGAGTGGCGGCCAGCATCGTCGAATCGATGCACGCCCAACACGCGCAGGTCGAATACGCCGTCGGCCCCGACCTGTTCGTACTGGGGGCGTCGGCGGCCGACCTGCGGAAATGCCTCGACCGGCTGTCCGCCATTCCCGCGCGGGGAGTCGACGCCTGCGGCGAGCACGGCCCCTGCTGCGGACCGTTCCGCGGCACGGCGCGACGGCACCGGGCGGCGACCGAGTTCGTCGTCACCACCGCCCGCGGCTTCGCCCGCAGCATGCACCAACGGCACTGGGCCGAGAACCATCATTTCATCGTCGTCGGGGCCGAGGCGACGCCGACGCCCGCCGACTGCGCGACCCACGACCATTGCCGCTGTCGGCCGTGGCTGGAACTGCCGGCGGCGGAGGACGCGCTGGCGACGCTGCCGCGCCTGTGGCAGAGGGCGTGCCGTGTCGCGTGACGCAGGATCGGCGCGCCGATCGGCCCACAAGTCGGCGGAGTCGGCGGAGTCGGCGGCGGCGCGGTTGACGCTGGCCGCCGTTTTCGCGGCGTCGGGGGCCTATTTCGCGGCGGTCTTCGAGGACCATGCGCCGGTGGTGGCGGCCGCCTGGTGGGTCGGTTCCGCGACGGTGACCGTGGCGGCGGCGGTGTGGCTCGGCCGGCGGTCGCGCACGATGACCCGCCCGCCCCCGGTGGCGCCGTTGCTGTTGGCGCTGTTGGTGGCGCCAATGATCGGCGACGGCGTTTCGCGGGCGATCGGCGAAGCCGGCCAACCGTTGGAAATCGTGCTCATCGGCGGGGTCGCGGCGGCGGCGTTGGGCTTGGCGGCGGCCGGCGCTTGGGCGACCTTCCAGCCGCTAGCCCTCATCGCCGGTCTGTTCGTCACCGTGTTCGCGGCGACGTTGGGGTCGGCGCCGATCGTCGGTTGGGCGGCCGGCGGCTTCTCGCTGGCCAGCGTAGCGTGGCTGGTGACGACCCATTGGAACCGGCTGCGGCCGCGGCTGCTGAAGACCCCGTCCGATAGCGTCGCCGGTACGGACCGGTCCAAGGGAAGACCCGTCTGGACGACCGCCGCCGCCGTCCTCTTGGTGGCGGCTCCGGCCGTCGCCGTCAACGCCGCCCGCGGCGACCGGCTCTGGGCCACCTCCGGCTGGTTCCCCAGTTCCGGCGGCGACGACGGCTGGTACGACGAATCCGCCCGAAGCGGCGTCGGCGACGGCGACGCCCTGGTCGCCGGCTTGGAGAACATCCAAAGCTTCGGGCCGATCGAGGACGCCCCCTTCCGGTCCAGCGACGAACCCAGCCTCTACGACCTGTTCGACGACTCCTACGACGAGCCGATTCCGCCGAAAAAGCAA